>NZ_JBHILV010000048.1:0-3036 GCF_042193505.1 Bartonella sp. TS25HLJMH | reverse complement strand
GTTAGGAACGCATCAACATAAAACCGAAGATATCGTGGGGCTTGATAAATTTAGAGCCAAGCTTAATGAAGACCTCATAGCCTATGGTCGCCTAGCAAGCCCAAATGAATGGCAGAATTACAACACATTTAACAGAAAAGTCACCATGGGTGACGACTTGGAGATCTTGGGCAATTTATCATCTGATTTCTTCAGTCGTCCGAAAAGGAAAGTGGTTACCCGTTTAAGCGCAAATGAAAGTACGCTTAAAGGACCGCTTAAAGTTGATGGTGATCTTGTCTATACCAAGAGCGAAATTGATGCTTTGCTGGACGCGCTAAACAATAGCATGCCAGTAGGAACTGTAATTTATTATCCTGCACTTAACAGTTCCAAAGGGATGGTTAAAAGCAAATGGTGCGCTCATTTCACGGAGCGACTATGCACAACTTTTTGCGGTTATAGGCACGACTTATGGTGCTGGCGACGGCAAAACTACCTTTCGCTTGCCAGATTTAAGAGGGGAGTTCCTACGGGGAGTTGATGATAAACGTAATATTGACCCTAATAGAACCATTGGATCACAGCAAGGCGACGCTATCCGTAACATTACAGGCGAATTGAATTTTGATGCCAAGGCTAAAGTTGCAAGTGGCGCTTTTAAATATGGTGGGGTTTCTAATAGCAGCAATACTTCTTCTGGTTCATCCTCAACCATAAAGTTTGACGCATCTAGAAGCGTACCAACCGCAAATGAAAATCGTCCTCGGAATATAGCGCTGTTAGCGCTTATTCGCTATTAAAGCATGCCGAACATGAAACAGATGTTAGCAAAGTTCCGGTACTTCACACTGTTTAATCTCTTCCTCACTCTGAAGGGATAATGTTTTATGAAATACTAGATAAATAATGACATCCCCTGCTTTAAACATGTTGATCACTATTCAAAATGTCATCTAAACCACGATCTAAATCGTCTAATATATTTTGCGGTGCATCTGCATAAACAAAAGATTGTACACGAGAACGCGCTTTTATTAATTCATGATATAAATCAACAGGAAGCAGATCTTTAGCACTTAAGTTCATTTGTTCCATTCTAAATTTAATAGCCTCAATAGGATGAGGAGAAGAAATAGGATAATGTTCTGTTTCATAAGCTTCAATTAACAAAACAAGAGTTTTCATTCTATCAAATTCTGGAGTATTAACTTCTGGCTGCTTATCAAACATTGCAGACACAACTTCTAAAGCTTCTTGGTAATCTCTCTCTGTACAAATTGGTTTGATATTCATTTCTTAAATTCTTTTAGTTCTACAGTATTCCATTAACAATATTTAACTGTAACATTTTTGTTGACAATTGTCACTTAATATATTACATCTTATTTAAAATAAAGTTGTTGAGTTTGCTATGATCAAAACATTTAAAAATAAAGACCTACAATCTCTCTGGGAAACAGGAAAAAGTAAGATTGATAGCAGGCTTCATCAGCGTATTATTCGCCGTCTGGATACTCTTGACGCAGCTTCTCAAGTTAGTGATATCAATGTACCAGGTTATAATTTTCATATGCTTAAAGGCTTTACTCCAACTCGCTACACAATTCATATCAATGGTCCTTGGTGTATCACTTTTGAATTTAAAGACAGACACGTTTACCATGTTGATCTAGAGCAATACCACTGAAGGTTTTAAGATTTGTAAAGGAAACTATCCATGACCACACGTAATCCTAATCGTTGTCCTTCTCATCCAGGAGAAATTTTAGCTGAATCCTTAGAACATTTAAATGCAAGCAAAACCGAAATTGCTAGGATTCTTCAAATATCACGCCAGCACTTGCACGGTATCCTTAAAGGAGAACGTCCAGTCACAGCCGTAACAGCAGCTCGCATTGGTAAATTGTTAGGAAATGGACCAGCCCTTTGGCTACAGCTTCAAGCCAATTATGATACATGGCATGCCTTGAGGGACATTGATGTCTCTTCTATTCCAACACTAAAAGTTAGTAAAAAAGCAGATGTGCAAATGGAGCATAGCCGTTAAGAAAGAAATCGCATACCTCCCCGCCTCAAAGACGAGGAGATAAATCGTGTTTTTAAAGTTAAGCAGCTTTTACAACAGGGCTTGCTAAAACTCGCTTAGCTTCTTTTGTAACTGATTTGTAATGATCAAGCTCTTTTTCGAGGTCATTTGCATCCAACAAACGTCTCATCATCAATCCTAAAATTTCTCCAACACCAGCAGGTTTTTTAAAACACTCATAAGAAAATAATTCATAATCGACAGCTTGTTTTTTTAAATCATAGAAAGCTTTAACGAGTGCTTTTTTGAATGCACGCACCGTATCATTGTTACGCATATAGGTCATGAGTAGAGTGGCTTGTGGTTCATTGAGGATAGCAACTTCTCTCTTTTGACCACCTTTACCGTCTCTTTTACTCAATTGGATTTCAAATCCAAGTGAACCAAACTCTTCAAAATCCTTACGATTATTGCGTACAAGCTTGATAACTGTAGCATGGCTATTCCCCACACCCTCAGCAATTTTCAAAGAGGTTGTGACAGCAATACCAGCACTGTCGATTGTTACTAAATTATTCATGATGAACTCCTATGCAGTTAGATGTTTTTGATTGACACTCAACAAAGAATGCCGGGTGCTCAAAAACACGGTGCATAGTCCGTCGTTACGCCTTCCCCATAAGGGTATTGTATAGCGTAACCACACCCGACAACATTATTATATGCGTATAGCATATAATGAGTCAAAGTCTTTAATGTGCGGAGAAGAGATTGTGTCGTCAATCTATCCGCTATGCATCCAAGGTGTTTTTGAAGCACCTTTGTATGAATCTAACGGTTTTAAAGTTTTTGTCAAGTCGCTCGTCAGAGCGGCTTTTTACCTCTCATTTTTCCCATTCATTTTCATTCACCCCTCATTTAAAGGAGCATAAAGTATGGCAATAGGTTTTCTACACGGTGTTGAAGTTGTCGAGGTTGACGACGGCACCCGCCCCCTTCGCGCGGTACAATCGGCAGTTATCGGAATT
>NZ_JBHILV010000047.1:0-3468 GCF_042193505.1 Bartonella sp. TS25HLJMH | reverse complement strand
CACGGGCTGCTAAACCAAATGGTTAAAGATGTGCGCAACACTTTTGGGCAGCCCATCATCTACACGCGAAAGGACAACCAGCAATCTTTTCGTATCACAGCGATTTACGGCATTAAGCATTCAGAATCGGACGCCGGTGGCAGAATCCCCACCACAATTGCAAGAAAGGAACTTGATCTTTGTATCAATGACATTGGAGGATTACCACCAAAACCGGAAGATAATGTTGTAATCATTTCCCCTGAAAACAGCAAAGCCCCCTCTTCTCAAGAGCACTTCGTGATCACAGATGTCCAAGCCTCTGAATCCGGTATGTATAAACTTATCTTGCGGGAGATAAAACAATGAGGAATCTTTGTCTTGTGTGTTTCAAAATCAATAAGGCTGCCCAAGAGCCCTAACCACTGCAGCAAATTGGGGAGTAGCGGTGAATTTGTAGTTCCATGGTATACCAGAGCGGCGATTAACCCGACATCCCTCATATGTGATGTCTACTGATGCAATTCGCGTCCAAGTAGTTCGTTCATTCTTTTCAGAGCTTTCAAACACAATAGCTTGATCGGTTACCAAAAGACGCCCACGTGCTAAAACTACCATTTGTTCTATTTTATTTACTCTACGTTTACCAACAAAATTAGCATATTCTTGAACTCCCAACAGTTTTTCATTAGGTGCTAGACGATAATCATATTCACTTGCATCAAGTTCTTGAAACATTTCACATGCTTCGGAAAAATTAAAGGGAGGGATATCTGGTTGTAACATCGCAACTTGTTGTTCAAAATGTTTTTTGCGTCTGTATAGACAATAATTATATAAAGCGGAACCTGCAGAAAAAGTGAGGATTATTAACAACCCCCATCCCCAAAAGCCTAATCCATCATCTTTGTCTGGTTTGTTAACTTGAGTGGGGGTAATTTGCTTATCAGTATCCTCAGCTGGTACCTGAGTCACGCTTTCGTTTTGAGTAGCAACATCTATTGACGAAGTCGAGGAGGAGGTAACAATTTCATTATTGTGTGTAATTTGATTTGGTTTGTCTTTGTGTACAGAAGCACCTACTATCGCAGAGCCGATAAATAATAAAGCTCCAATACCAAGAGTTTTCAGTCCGTTTTTCCGCCATTTCTTTATACATACTAAAACGAGTCCGACAATCATCATTGGCAATGATAACAAGCACACGATCATTGCAATTATATTAAGGGTATCCAGCATTACCTCCCCCTCCGCTATAAATAAAAAAGTAAAGTGGAAATTTAAAGTGAGTCGACAAATAAAGTAAAGACGTACTTAATATAATTTAGAAAAATGTAATATTACTGCTTGACATTATAGTAGGAGTATGAATAATCGAATCAGGTGCCTAAGAAACACCTTAGAACCATAAGCGGATTGGTTACCGAAATAATCAGTCTCCTATACATTAAAGACTTTGACTCATTATATGCTACATGCATATAATAATATCTGTCGGGTGTGGTTACGCTATACAATACCCTTGCGGGGAAAGTGTAACGACGGACTTATGGCCGTGTTTCTTAGCGCCCGGCACTTTTCTAGAGTGTCATTAAGAAACGTCTAACCATAAGGAATTCATTATGAATACTCTTATAGAAATTAGAGAACAGGTTATTGATCAGGAAACTGTTCAAACTGTTAACGCGCGTGATTTGCACGCATTTTTAGGAATTACATCAAAGTTTGCAGACTGGATTAAAAATCGCATTAAAGAATGTAAGTTTCTGGAAAATATAAACTTTATAACGCTTTCTAAAAATTTAGAAAACGGTGGAAAGGTAAAAGAATACTACATTACGTTAGACATGGCTAAACATCTTTCAATGATAGAGCGTAATGATAAAGGGCATGAAGCGCGTCAATACTTTATCAAATGTGAACGACTTTTGAAACAAGTAGCAACACCGCAAGTCGACTACTCCAAACCGGAAGCATTGCTTGGTGTCTTGAATCACTTACAAAGTCAAATAGAGCAAAAAGATCATGTTATTGCAGAATTAGCACCAAAAGCAAAAGCTTTGGAAGGTTTAAAGCGTTCTGATGGTTTGTTTGGTCTTATTGAAGCAGCAAAGATGTTAGAGGTACGACCAAAGGACTTAACTGATTACTTGCGTAAACATGATTGGGTATATCGACGGGCTCCAGGGGCGCCTCTGTTACCTTATCAGGATAAAATTAAGAAAGGATTCATGGATTGCCCTGCTATTACCATTCAAAAACCGGATGGTACAGAAAAGGTGCTGCCTTCAACAAAAATCACATCTAGAGGATTAGCTTGTTTGAGAGAACAAATCTTTGGGGGTGTGCAATGAATACCAGTATCGACTTTTTATGTGATTTGTGGCTGGCATTGTTTAAGCTTTCTAATCATCGAGGCATTGGAGATGAGGACTGCAATGCTATAGTTGAGGTTATGGAATCGGTCGTAGATGCTCTGGTTTTAAAGCTTCAAGATGACGTGCCCAATATTACAAAAATCTTGGCAATTTTGACAGATTTTGGAGCTTCAGAACTACCACATCGTATGGATTCTTTGTTGCGAACTTATGAACCAAATTTAGACAACCCCATTAAAAAGGTTGCTTAATTTAGAAAATAGAACTCCCCTTCCCGTTCTTAAAATGGGGAGGTGGTTAATTCCGATGGCTTTTTCGTAAATCTCGTTCGATGAGATGTCGAACATAGCGTGTGTAAGGAATAGCTTGATTTTTAGCTTTTTCCTTTAAAGCCTTCATAAGCGCTTGAGGCAAGCGAATATTCATAGACGCTTCTTTAGGTAAGAACTCAAAATGAACGGGTTTAAAACCAGTTAAGTCATAATCTGTAAGATCTGCAGTATCAACAAAGTTTTCTGCTTCTTCATCCGTCTTAAAAACGGGCATTTGTTTTAATTTAGAGGTTTTCATAAAAATCAATCTCCTTTTGGTGCATATAACGAGCGCTAATAGGACGCACAAACAGTTCATTCTTTATTGTTCTTAAGGTAAAAACTAAAAAAATATATCTTTCATTATAGCTTCTTCCAATGGCTCTGAAACGCTCTTCTTTAACATTGGGGTCATGCTTTATGACGAGATTTCCAGAATTGGTGAATAAATATTCAATTTCTTTTTTAGAAACTCCATGTTTGGCACATTTTGGCCAGTTACCATCATCCCAATTTATGCCATGAACTTTGATATTTGTTACCATAACGTATGTATATCAAAATGTATCCACAAATACAATAAAAATGTTTAAAAATCAATCTGTTTGGACAGGAGCTCCCATGCATCCGAGAGAGACGATAAGAGAAACATTTGTTGCGTTGATCAAAGCAGCAAAGACGGCAGCTGGTGACAATATTTTCAATATGCGTGATTTCAACTTTTCCCCTGAGAACACGCCTGCAATTAATATCTCAACACAAAGTGAAACAATTGAAGATGGCTATGATTATGGAGTAAG
>NZ_JBHILV010000046.1:0-3477 GCF_042193505.1 Bartonella sp. TS25HLJMH | reverse complement strand
AAAAGGCGCCACGTCTAAAGCAAACGATACGGATTATGCTTTGCTTCATCTTGGCACTCTTGCTTTGTTGGGTGATGATGAAACTTTGCAATCTTATCAGAAAAGCTTTACGGCAGGGGATCACCTAGGCTTTGACGAGAGCATCCAACAGCTTCATCTTGAACGTGCATTAACTTTAGCCAAAGAAGTAGCAAAGATGAAGCAAGTGAGCTACGCTTTGATTAAACAGGTGGCAAAAGGATTTCGATAATCACTCAGAGCTTTCTAGCGAGGAATAACCTCGCTCTTGGAAGGAGAGTTTATTTAAGTCTATTTAGAACAAAGAATAAATTGATTATTTTGAAAAAATCGAGGGGATTATGAATCATGAAATGGATAAAGAAAAAAAGTATGGGGGCAGCTGAGCCTGTGGCATTTAAAGGTCAAAAAGTTTATCAGGAAGATGAACTGTTTGATCCTGAAACAGTTTCTTCTTGGAAAGAAAAAGGACACATAATAACAGGTACAAATGTGGAAAGAATGGCATCAGGAAGAGCTCCTATTGGAGTCGATTGTAGGCCTATTATGTTACATCCTGTGACACAAGAACAAGATAGTCCTCTCGTTGAGGTTCTCTACTCATTTTATCAAGGCAGGAGTTTGCTTTCTCCTATGAATCCAAAGACAAATTTTATCAGAAAAGTTATTTGTTGGATTTCAAAAAAAATTTCTAAGTAGGAAAAAAAGAAAAAGTAATTATTGCAAATATTAGAGTAATGTCCCTAAAAGGCGCTCTCTAAACTTTAATGATCACCTCCTTTAATTATATCATATATTGTAAATGCGAGATGATTTTACAGACACAGATGAGAAAAGAGCTCCTTCAAGAAAATATCCCTTATGATTCTATCAATGTAATCCCAATTCCATTGGCTATGGTAGAGAAATATTGATCAGTAGAAACACGCTGTGACTTATGGAGAAAAATTTATGAAAAGTTATACTTTATCGGATGTTGCACAATATATTGATATGCATAGTCATGCTATTAATTTTGGTACTAAAGATAATGCCCCTGATGATGTAAGGATTAAAACAGCTGAGAATACTCTCGATTTACAATTTACCTCTTCCTATAAGGGTTTTTTAAAAAATTATGGAGGCGGAGAAGTTGGAGGTGAAGAAATATTCAGTATTTATGAAATCTGTGCTGGTATTCCTGCTGGTGATATTGTTTACCGAAATTTGCTCGATAGAAGAGATGGCTTTACGAATCCCAAACAACTTGTTATCTGCACAACTGATTTTGGTGAAACCTTTTACTTTGATTATACTCAATTTCGGGATGGAGAGTGCCCGCTCTATCTTAAGTTTCCACTTGATGATCCCCAATATTACGCAAGTAATTTTTATGAATTTCTCTGTAAAAGAATTAAAGAGTATGCAGGGGAAGATTTATGAAAACCTATACCTTAGATGATGTTGCAGTATTAATTGATAAAGTTAATAAATATAATGATGATATTATCAATTTTCGTACTGAAGAAAATGCGGCTGATAATCTACAGATTGAAAAAGCGGAGAAAGCTCTTGGTTTGAAATTCACATCTTCTTACAAGAGTTTTTGGAAAAAACTATGGAGGAGGGGAAAAATGAAAAAAATCTTAAAACTATTGAGCAGCATGGCTCTCTTAAGTACAGCTGGATGTCAGTTAGGCAATCCTCCCCCATCGACTTTGGTTTTATGGGAAAAGCCTAAAGCAGATCGGGCTGTAATCGAACAATCACTTTTAAAATGTGGCTGGAAACCGGTTTATGCTTCTTCTAGTGATATGAATTCGTATGCAAGTGAATTTGCTTCAGTATATGAGTGCATGAAAAAAGCAGGTTTTCGATATAAATTGCAGGATTCAAAGGGGATTTATTTTACACAACCTCCGAAAAGTGATTCGTTCCTAACCGATCTCATGATAGCTGGATATCAGCAATTTATGAACAATGATACTTTTGGTCTAAGCAAAGCGAGCAAGAAGGAACGGGCCATGATAACTCATTTTGAGAATGAAAGAAAACGTCAACAAACAAGAAAATCTTTGCAAAAGCGATCATCAAAGCATCCTACCCATTCTTAAAGAGTTAGTTGAACAAAAAGCACGAATGATGGAGGGAGTCAAAATAGTGCTCTTCTTTATTCAAGCGGATGAGACGTTGAATCTAATGGTTGATCAGCTCACCAACAAGGCAACAGTAGGTTTTCTTTCCACTTATTTTTTAGAGAATGTGCGTTTTGATCAGCATCACAGAATTCTGGAAGCCGATCCGAAAAATAGAAAAGGTCTTGTGATCAATAAAGGGGCATGTTTTCGCTTTTATCATGGTGGTGAGAATGGGGGTAGGTACCTCTTTTACCGCGTTCCAGGGCGTGGAAGGATGTCTTTTGACGAAGATCTTGAAGCAGGAAAGGATTATTATATACATATCTCATCCTAAAAGATCAGACGAATGAGATATCCTTTAAAATTTCGCAAAATCCGACGGCTCCTGATGGCTATACAGAGGATAATTCTGAAAAGATTGGCGGATTTCATACGCTATGTGCGGATGTTGGTGAGATTGAAGGTCATCTCTTATCGGGTTATCAAGCGGGGAATGTTTTGCCCAATTCTGTTTGGTGTTTAAATCACCATCCACGTAGTGGCCTAGAGGGAATGGTTTACAATCCGTGGCATAATATTTGGGTTGATATTTATCTTCAATCAGGGACAGGTGTAAATGCAAAGTCGGCATACGGTATTCCGATTACGACCAATCGTAGTTATGAGGATCATGCATTTGATTTTTGGTCTGTTAATAAGAGATTTTTGACGAGTGATGAGTTCTCGCCATGTATGTATGGAAGTAATCAAACAACCAGTATTACAGGCAATCAAGCGCCTTCTCCTCAGACATCTGGAGGACACGTTGATACAAACAATAGACGGATGATTTCGTATATCGGTTGTGAGGATGGTTACGGTTATGTGTGGCAATTTTTGTCTGGTTGTTATCCAGTGACTAAATGGCATACAGGGGAACAAGGAAGCAGTTTATGTGTAGACATAAATGTTATGTTGGGAGGAGGCGATTGGACTGGTGGCTTTAACAATGATCATCTTGTGCGGAACTTTGCCCATTCTCGTTATGTCGAAGATGAAAAAATAGGCGCCTGTGGATGTAGCGATCCATTTTATTATAATTAGCGCTAGATTGATTAGAACATCATTTTATGCCGCCCCACTTATGTGGGGCTTTTTTTATGGAGCGTCAGATGAGAAAGATATCGAAAGAAGGATTAGAACTTATCAAATAATGGGAAGGTTTGCGTTTAGAGGCTTACAGAGATACGGCATGTGTTTGGACGATTGGTTATGGTCACACCAGTAATGCGGGTCACCCCCTCGTCAAAAAAGGCATGTGTATTAACAAAGAGCAAGCAGAAGAAATCCTTTGTGAAGACTT
>NZ_JBHILV010000045.1:0-4041 GCF_042193505.1 Bartonella sp. TS25HLJMH | reverse complement strand
ATAATAAAGGGCTAGCTCTGCTCCAAATTGTCCGGCAGAGAGGATTGGCGTTGCGTAAAAAAAGCAAAAAAAGCCTTGAAGACAGCAAGAATGTCAACAACATCCACACGATCAATCAATTCAATAGATTCATGGGACATATCGGCTAAAAGTGCTGTGATGCCTTCTGTTGCTTCACTTGTGAACAAAACTTGAGAAAGCTTTGTAATAAGCACATCATTGTTCAATGCTAACTTCTGCTCTCCAAACTCAGGAAGCAGAAGTTCTGTCAATTGTGGTCCAATCAACACCGCTAATTGCTTGGCTTGTTTGAAAGTGGGGCGATAAAAGGTCAGTTTCTTGCAGAGAGTTTCTTTGCCACCTTTATCTTGATAAAGAAGCGGAACCTGCAATTCTACATCAACACTTGTTTGTAAACTTGTCATGATCAATTCCTATAAATTGAGAATAGAGCGACGGCGAGAACCGATCTCTTGCCCGTTGCGCACAAGCCACCCGCCCCGTTTAAACGAAAAGCGGTGCAAAACAGAACCATCCCAAAATTCTGTATAGTCCCAAATATTTTTGATCTCGCAATCATAGCCTGTCGCTTTTCCAGCCGTTAAGCCTTCACTATCCACTTTGACCAAGCGCCCTGTAACATCAATGGAATGTTCATGCTCACGCCCATCTTCTTCAGAGATCACATGTTTTTTGCCTGTAAATTTATGACGAAGACCAGGGGGACCACCAAAAATACCGATGACCTCAGGGGTATGGCTGCGGATTTTCATTTGCAAGCCAAGGGCTTTGACACCAAGACCGCTCACATCAATCTGCATATCAGAGCCCCCTGGTTGATAGGTTTCGGTGATTTCTTCCAACGTGGGCAGTTTCAATGTTTCAAGATCAAGGTGAAGGTTCACATCATCATCAACAATCAGCGTAAAACCGCGGACAATGCGTAAAGTCATGCTTTAACTCCTTGCTGCTTTGCGATAAGTTTCAAGCGTATCGCCAAATTGATAGGTCATTTTCTTTTGGATATCTTGCGCCAACCGGTCAAAATAAGCACTATTGCGCCGGCTGCCGAAACTTAAATCTTCTAAGGGTGGTACTTCTTCTGCATCAAATTCCACCCGCAATTTTCCAAGCTGTAAATTACTGTTTGAATTCAAATCACGATCAAACCAAACTCGCCCACCAAGCAATGCACCACGGGCAATCATATCATCAAGAAAGCTGGTCAAAGAGCGGGTAATGGCAATAACATGTTGACCAGTAAGGTTTTCATCATTCGCCCAAGGGCGCAAATTGTTGATGATGGTTTTTTCCAAGGCTGCACGGGTGCGCACCACATTGACAAAGCGCCACAATGGGTCACTGGAGGTGGTATGGTTGCCCCATAAAATACGCCCATTGGAAGCTACTTCTCCCTGCGCATTTTGGCTAAGCCGTGCTGGAATAAAGGTTGCAATATCGGCTTGGTTGAGGCGATTTGCCTCATGATCGATTTCGCCATCAAAATAGCTAATCGGGCGCGCCGTGCCTAAAATGCCATGCACATCTTGGTTGGAGGGAGACCAAAAAACACCGCCCCTTTGCTTATCACGTTTGATAAACATGGCGGCAGCAAAGGGACTTGCCGGTTTAACACTAACACCACCATCACTATTTGCCACCCGTACAAAGGGGTCAATCAAATAACAAAAGCGTGAGGAAAAATCTGCACGATAGGCAAGGCTTTCTTCCGCATTTTTACCACCCGTATCAAAAACCGCAATCGCTTGTAGCTTTTCTGCAACCTGTTCCAAGGCGTCTGCCACGGGGTTTTTACCATTATCAAGGCGCCCTGCACTATAAGCCGGTGCCAGTAAAATCCCAGGCTCTACCCCTAAATGCCCTCTAGCGTGTTTTAGCGCATGCACACCGGTCAAATGAGCGTTTGATCCCACCATCTCAGTTTGTGTCTCAGCAATGGTTGATTTTTCTTCCACACGCACAAGGATAATTTGTGCCTCAATCCCCTGCGCACACACGGCGTTAATAACATCAAGAGCCGTGCCTCTTGTCCCAAGCTTTTGGATTTTCTCACCCTCATGCGTAAAGAGAAGAACAGGCTCGTTGAGGGGATAGGTCTGTGCATCAGCATCAGGGGCTGTAACAACCGCTCCAATGGCGGTCTGATCAAATGTTGCTAAAGGACGGGAATCCTCACCAGCCTCTACAATGCGAATCCCATGATTAAATTCTGTTGCCATCTTGCTCTCCAAATCAATGAAGAGACCATAACAAGAAACAACAGACGATCATAAGACTGACACTGTCACTCAAAAAGCCCTTTAAAAGGGCTTTGAAAGAGCGATAAAAGGACTTAAAAACATATAAGCCTGCTTATAGAACAGCTATCCATTTGACTTCTGTCATATCTTGGTTACTTGTGCATCCATTTATTCTTTCCATAATCTTATAAGAACGGCACCATCAGCACCAGCACCACTTGGAGAATAATCAGAGTGAGCACCAGCACCACCACCACCAAAACCACGTCCTGCTTTTCCTGAACTATAGGAACCTTTGCCTAGTCCTCCAGAGCCACCACGTGATGTATCACCCCCAGCATCGCCTCCATTACCGCTTGTTTTACTCGTAATTCCACTCGTTCCAGCATAACCATTTCCGCCTTTGGCAATTCCTAGATGTTCGTCTGTTGCTAAACCAAAGTTTCCACCCGTACCTCCAGCACCGCCATCGCCTGAATAGTAGTAAGTAGTAGTACCAGCAAATCCGTGATCTCTAGAGGAGTAAGCACCCCCACCACCATGTCCTCCTGTAGCGGTAATAAAATTCTTTCCAACAACTGTTGTTCCTCCAGAATTTCCTGTCGCACTGCGTGATGCAACAGAAGCGCCTCCTTTACCAATTGTGATATCTTGATGACCGTTTAAACTCGCTTTATAGCCATACCACACGCTACAACCACCTCCTCCGCCGCCTCCTCCTAATCTTGGTGTATCCGCTCCACCACCACTACCGCCACCGCCCCATGCTTGGATCTCAACTTTAGTTTTATCGGTGACCCAATCGGGCCACTCAATTTTTCCATCTTGCGTATAGAGCAATTCAGCATCAGCAAGGGCAGTCCAATTCGTGATTTTATCGGTCAAATCTTTTTTAAGACTCTTTATCTGTGCCAAGATGGCTGCATCCACTTGTGATTTGGTATAAACAGCTTCGTCATCAACTCTCAAAGGCCCTTTAAGCGAGCTTCCGGTTGTGCTTAGACTGCTAACGACTTTGTTGTTATGGATAAGGTTAAACGACGAATTACCCAACAGTTCTAAACTGCCACTCATAGTGACTTTGCTGGTAAATTTATTATAACTTTGCCATTCATTTGGGCTTGCTAGGCGACCATAGCTTGTGAGATCTTCATTGATCTTGGCTCTAAAATCATCAAGCCCCACAATATCTTCGGTTTTATGTTGATGTGCGCCTAACAGTGAGACAGCACTGCCAAAAGTGAAGTTATTATTGCTTGATTTATAGAGAACATAATTATTTGCGGCATCTTTTGCCCCCTCGATATCGCTTAAATCAGCAAATGAGAAGGTTTTATCGGCTGCCATTTTGCCTTTGAGAGCCGCTTCAAGATCGGCAACATCACTTATTGTATGCGTGTGTTTTAAAGGTGCTTTTCCCTCTACCTTTTCCTCAACTTCCATCATGGCTTGATCAATTTTGGTCAAGTTTTCCCGCAAGATTGGGAATTCAGAACTGATAAAACGACCTTCTTTAGGCAATTCCATGTCGAGTTTTTTGGTTTTGGTCATCTCTGTTCTCCCATTATAATATGCCAGCGCCAAAATCACTCACCATGGACCGTGCAGCAGGTCCACCGGTAAGCGTGAGTTTCAAGCGCGCTTGTTTGGCTGTTTTGTCACTACTCACAAATTTGCGCTCTGTCCAAAGTGGTTCAGCGAGTTGCTCTGTTTCGTCGAGTTTCAAAGGAACAAACGCCCCATCATCCAGTTGCATCTCCAGTGAAAAGGTTGCACCGCC
>NZ_JBHILV010000044.1:0-4074 GCF_042193505.1 Bartonella sp. TS25HLJMH | reverse complement strand
ACTCTGGGAAGATCACTGCTTTCAGCATTAGCCTCAGCTGCTTCTGCAGTTGCCAGTCTTGCTTTAACTCTTGTAGGTACACTGATTTCGGCAATAACTGCCGTTGGTTCTGCTTTTATATCGCTTGGTATCGCAATCATGACCACACCTGTCGGCTGGATCGCTGCCGGCATAGCAGCCCTTGTTGCTGCTGGATATCTGCTCTACAAAAATTGGGATACGGTAGTAAGCTTCATAAGCAACTTGTGGAATTCTTTTGCGAGCTTATGTAGTAACGTTTTCAATAACCTCTTGACGTTCTTTAAAAACTTTTCACCACTGACTTGGATTTCGAAAAAAATCAATGAACTCATTGAATGGCTGTTTGGTGTCGATTTAATGGAAGTAGGAACCAATCTGATTAACGGGCTTTGGGAAGGTATCAAAAGCCAATGGAATGCTTTGTCTGATTGGTTTAGCGGCATGATAAGCAAATTAACCAGCTGGATGCCTAATTGGATGAAAGAAAAGCTAGGCTTTAATGTTTCAATCAACAAAACTTCAACGAAGACTTTAAAAACCTTTACCGATGAAACTAATGCACGTGCAAAAAAAATGGTTGATACAGTAGTGGTTACAAATACCCCACCTGAAAAACGCAAGAGTGGTTTTAATACAAGTGTCATTGAAACAGGACAAATGCAGGCAACAAATAAAGTAGGTGCCTTTAAAGCTCCAAAGCCAATTACGGTTCATAAGCCCGTTGAAGTAGACGCCCGTGTAACCATTACAAATCTAAATATTTCAGTACCAAATGGTCTCAAGGACGAAATCAGAGACGCTGTCAATCAAGCACTTGAACGCTATGCAAAACAGCAACGTTTAGCCATAGCCTCTAGCCTTTCGGATTAAATACCATGATGTTAGCTTTGGGTAGTTTTATTTTTTCGATTGAAACAGCAGCTTATCAAACACTTGATATGTCTTATGGTGTTCCATGGGTAGAGCAAGGGCGATTGGGGAGAAAGGCTGCTCTTCAATTGCCTGCTGTTACAAATGCGGAATTTTCTTTAGCTGGTGTGATTTATCCAGATTTCAAAGGTGGTCACAGACAGCTCGAATATTTGCGACAAATAGCGCATATGGGACCTCACATTCTTGTGACCGGTCAAGGCAAAATCTTAGGTAAGTTTGTCATTCTTTCTGTAGAGGAAAAACAAAGCATTTTTCATCATAATGGCACCCCCAAAAAACAAGAATTTACAATAAAATTGAGAGAATATGGTGAAGACCTATGAGTGATCTTTACGTAACAAAAGAAGGTGATATGGTGGATGCCATTTGCTGGAGATACTATGCAAAGGGTCAACAAGCCCTTGCTGTTGAACGGGTCTATGCAGCGAATTTGGGGCTTGCAGACTATGGACCCATTTTAAAAGCAGGAATCACCATAGTTTTGCCGTCCCTCCCCTATCCGAAAGCCACACCAGTGATCAGAATTTGGGGTAGCAAATCATGAAACCTTTTTGCACGGTTCTGGCAAATGGAGAAGACATCACCAAAACGCTCATGGATTATGTTTTATCAATTGAAATTACCGATGAAGCAGAAAACAAAAGTGATCGTATCACTATAGAGCTTGATGACCGTGCGCGTGACAGTGATAACGGCTTTCTTGATATTCCTCTTATCGGGACAGTTATTTCCATAACACTTGGCTATGAAGGCGGAAAAAACCGCGATATGGGAGCCTATCTGATAGACGAAATTTCTGTAAGCAGCCCACCGCAAAGCTTAAGTGTTACAGGGCGCGCCGCATCAATGAACACATCTTATAGAACCCCAAAAAGCCAATCCTATCACCAGCAAACCCTTGGCAGTATTGTTCAAGAGATAGCACAGCGTAATGGCTATACGCCAAAGGTTGATCCTTCTCTTGCAAAAATCGTTGTGCGTCACATTGACCAAACAGCTGAAAGCGATATGGCTTTTGCTACACGCCTTGCAGAAGAATATGATGCGGTAGCAAAGCCCGTTGATGGTAAACTTGTTCTTGCCAAACGGGGTGAAGGCAAAGCCATCACCGGTGAAACACTCCCTATTATTGTTATTCATGAGAAACATTGCACCTCTTGGGATTTTAAATACAGCGCACGGGATGAAGCAGGTGCAGCCAATGGCTTAGAAACAGATGTGGGGGACGACCAAAAAGCCGCTGCTGATGCACGAGAACCAGAAGAGATTGATGATGATGAAAACTTTATCCATATGGATGACAGTGACAGAGCAACACCATCATCATCTGAATCGGAAAAAGCAGAAAAAGCAGAAACAACACCTGAGAAAGAAGAAGAGAAAAAAGGCGGTGTTCTCGCAACCTATCATGATTTACGCAGTGGTGAAAAAAAAGAAGTCAAAGTTGGTAATCCGCCGTTTCATGAACTCAAATATACCTATCATAACCAATCAGAGGCTGTTGCGGCCATTGCTGCTTATCGCAATAAATCATCACGCGGTAAGTCTTCTTTCTCATGTGATATCGGTGGTGATCCGTTTGTGCAAGCAGAAGCAAAGCTTGTTCAAGAGCCCCCTTTCCGCCCCTATATTCCAGCAGAATGGCGCATCAAAAGTGTTAAGCACAAACTTGATAAAACGGGTGGTTACACCACAAAAATAGAGTGCGAACTTTTTGATAAAGCGCAAGAAGATGCGGCTGGAAACGTTGCAAACACAACACCAGACAAGGATGATACCCTTGATCCAAACGCCCCACCAAACGCATGCGACGAAGGCGAAGGCGTCATCCATATGGATGAAGAGGATACATGATAGGTTATAAACTAGATGTAGAGCCCCTCATTAAAAATGATTGCTTAAATACCTCCCTTCCCCATCTTTAAAGGTGGGGAGTGGAACTAAAGTTACACGTGTGGAACTGGTCGTTCAAGAGGCTGTACAGCCAAACGAAACCCCATGGTACGCAGTAAAGCATTCAAGCTGCGGAACTCTGGATTACCTTTTTCTGAAAGTGTACGGTAAAGTTGTGTTGGGTTCAAGTTGGCTGCTTTAGCTACAGCTTGAACACCACCATAAGCTTTGGCCATTTGGCGTAGAGTTACAAGCAGCTCACCCTGATCACCATCTGCTAGGATTGCATCAAGGGTAGCTGCTGCCAACTCAGGATCATCACGGAATATTTCTGCCATTGCATCATCATGGTTACGGTCTTTCATTTTTGCACTCCTTTAATCTTCACGGTTTTGCCAATCACGCCAGCAAGCACATGCACGAGTGATATCAGTCTCTTGTGTTTTTTTGCTGCCACCGCATAATAGCAACAATACGGTCTTTCCAGATTGGACATAATAAACTCGGTAGCCAGGACCAACATTAATACGCAATTCATGAACACCCTCACGAAGCGGCTTGAAATCGCCAAAGTTTCCCTGCTCTAAACGATTAAGGCGGCGAATAATTGCAGTTTTAGCCTGCATATCACGGAGCTTTCGCAGCCAATCAGCTATCAGGTCTTTGCCATCAGAAGTAAGGTAGTGACGTATTTCAAACATGATGTATATTCGTTTATAAACGAATATTTGTCAAGAAAGAAATTAAAAGTTGAGAAAAAATCTTCTTTTATTCCAATGAAAAAGTGACATGAAGCTTAACCAAGCTATCTTTCCGAATGAGAAAGATGTCAATTTTTTAATCCAGCTCTGCTTTTTGCGGAGCTTTTTTTATGGAGAAGCATATGCGAAAAATATCATCAGAAGGGCTAGCACTTATCAAACAATGGGAAGGCTTGCGTTTAAACGCCTACAAAGATACCATTGGGGTGTGGACAATAGGTTATGGACATACAAACAATGCTGGAAAGCCTTTTGTTTATGAAGGCATGACCATCACGGAAAAGCAAGCAGAAGAACTTCTTTGCCAAGACTTAAGACAATTTGAAAATGCCGTTGAACGCGCTGTTACAGTTTCATTAACAGATGAACAATTCGCGGCGTTAGTGTCGTTTTGCTATAATGTAGGAACAGGAGCCTTTTGTAACTCGACACTGTTAAAAAAACTCAATCAAGGTGAATATGAAGC
>NZ_JBHILV010000043.1:0-4123 GCF_042193505.1 Bartonella sp. TS25HLJMH | reverse complement strand
CCGCCATGCAGCGCATTAGCGCGTGCCCGTTGAATGGCGTGGGCAACCGCACGACCAGTGGCCACAGGATCACGGGCACCATTGACATGCACTGTGACATTTTGATTGTGGGTGATAGTGGAGCGGTCTTTGCCTCTTTGCTCTCTCACAGAGTAATTGGCATGCCCCGCCCCCGCAAATTGTGCAATCGGTTGAATGGCTGTTTTGCCTCCCAAAAAACTTGGCAAAAACTCTCTTAAATTAATGGACCCAAACCACCCCTTCATGCGATGAGGCAAAGATTTACAAAAATCTGTCAATTGTGAGATGGTGCCCATAAAACCATCGACAATCGGGTTAAAACTGCGTACAATGCGTAAGGTCATGCCTCACTCCTTGCTGCTTTACGATAGCTCTCAAGCGTCTCGCCAAAAGTGTGCGTCATTTTCTTTTGGCTATCTTCCGCCAAATGATCAAAATAAGTGCTATTGCGCCGGCTGCCGAAACTTAAATCTTCTAAGGATGGTACTTCTTCTGCATCAAATTCGACCCGCAACCGTCCCAGCTGTAAAGAGCTGTTGGAATTTAAATCGCGGTCAAACCAAACCCGCCCACCAAGCAATGCACCACGAGCAATCAGATCATCAAGAAACTGCGTGAAGCTGCGGGTAAGTGCAATGACAGACCGGTCAGATTCTCGTCATTCGCCCAAGGGCGGAAACTGTTGATGATAGTTTTTTCCAATGCTGCACAGGTGCGCACTACATTGACAACGCGCCAGAGTGGATTACTGGAGGTGGTATGGTTTCCCCATAAAATGCGTCCATTAGCAACCATTTTCCCTACAGAATTATCTAAATGCGCATTTTGGCTAAGCCGTGCTGGTATAAAGGTCGCAATATCGGCTTAATTGAAGCTATTTTTCTCATGACCGATTTCGCCATCAAAATAGCTAATCGGGCGTGCCGTTCCTAAAATGCCTTTAACATCTTGATTTGAAGGAGACCAAAAAACACCGCCCCTTTGCTTATCACGTTTGATAAACATGGCAGCAGCAAAGGGACTTGCTGGTTTAACACTCCAACCACCCTCACTATTTGCCACCCGTACAAAGGGATCAATCAGATAACAAAAATGCAACAATTAAACTTCCCTCTGAAGATATAGCGAAACTTGCAGCAGAGTTTTATAAAAAGTTACAAGAGCTTGTTCAAGACATCAACGACAGTGAAGAAATAGAGCTTACCTTGCCTCTTTTTAAAATTGCATTTAAAACATCAAATAGAGGTTGAAAAAACACTCAAGAACTACACAAATCCAACCTAACCATCATTATAAAATGGAAAATGACGCTGCATTTCTCCTTACATTAAGATTTTTAATAACAATCTGTTTTTTTAATATTATATCTTTTTTTGCTTTTTTGGCTGATGGGGAGCAAACTTCACAAATTATAGATTTTTCTCATTTGCACTCTTTATTAGATATCAAAATCCATTTTGATAAAATGCGCATTTAATGGTGAAAATTAGTCATTTAAAAAAATTATAAATTCTCACCCAATCCCACCTATTCCCACTAAAAAAACTCCTGTCAAACGACTAGCTTTCTTTTTTGTATATCCACAGCAGCATAGATACTGCTTTTCTTTATTGCCCATTTCTTCTTTTCTGGTTTCTTTTTTTATATCTTCTCCATTCTTTTCTTTCTTGTGATAACAAGATAAAGTTTATCTCTAAATAATGCACAATAATAACACGATGATATACAATAAAAAAATTACAAATAACTTTTAATATCTTCATATTATTAAAATAATTTTTATTTATAGTTTAGTTATATTTTTATTTATAATGAGCAATAAAATAAATTTACAGTAAAACATTATGTATTTTATTATAAAATTTATAATTATACTTTACACAAAAATAAAAATAATCTATTTTTCTCAAAGCAGAAAACCATTCATTTGATATCCTTCTTATAAGCGGGGGTGGAATGTGTGGGGCTTATAAGTTAGGAAAATATCAATGTATAAAAAATCTCTGTTACTCTGTACAGCGGCTATCGCTGTTACGCTGTTTGGCACCCATTTCAACGCATATGCTGAAAATCTCGAAGTTACTGATGGAAAAGTAGAAATCCCATCCGAAAAAACTTATGAAACTATTCATGCAAAAACAGGTGGTAAAATCACCGGCGATAAATTAACAGTAACCGGAAATAAAGACACAAATAAAAACACATATGTTATAACAGCTGAAGGCGATAACAGTGAAATTACTTTAACTAATTCAACCATTAAAAGTAATGATAATGATTCTGATATTCACTTAGGTATTAAGGCCAAAGATAATGCTAAAATTAAAATGACAGGGGGAAAAATTACAGCTCTTGAAAATGGTGCTTCTTTTGAAAACAGTAGTAGTGAAAACGAGCTAACAACGGTAGTTATAAACGGTAAAGATGACCACTTTATTGACAAAGGGATAAATGCTACCCACAGCAACCTTATTTTGAAAGACACAACCGTTTCTTTAGCAAACACAGGCATATTTGCAAATGATCACTCCACAATAACAGTCTCTGGAGGATCATTCGATGGAAAAACTGATGGAGTATTTGCACAAAAGGGCAGCACTATTACTTTAGACGAAAAAGTTGCAGTTACATCATCTGAAGGCAATGGACTTCATGCAGAAGGTTCAGGAGCAAAAATCACGAAGACGGGAGGAACTGTCAGTGGGAAACAAAATGCATTATTTGCAGAAAAAGGCGGACAGATTGATGCCACGAGTGTTGCTTTAACAACAGATGGCAAGGGAACCGGTGTAGAAGCCTTTGGTCCTGATAGCAGAATTAACTTGCATGGCGATACAACAATTAACAATACTTTTAAAGGCCTTGGAGCAGATAATGGTGGTAAAATTACCAGTGAAAATTTAACCGTAGTCGGTAGTGAAGCAATTGATCAAGATCCCTACAACAAACGCACCGGTGCAAGAACATCAGGCTCTGGGAGTGAAATTAAATTAACGGGCAAAACAACCATTCAAAATGTTGATAAAGGTTTTTATGCAGATGGTGGAAGTAAAATCATTAGCGGAAATTTAACAATAACCGGTGATGAAAGTAAAGAAATGACCGTTGGTATAAACGTTAATGGGCCTGACACTGAAATCGAATTAAATGGCAAAACAACCATTCAAAATGTTGATATTGGTCTCACTGCAGTAGATAATAGCACGATTAAGATGATTAATAGTGATCTTAAAGCAGCACAGAGTGCATTAGAAAATAAAATAGAAGCAAAACAAGTTGCACTAAACGTATCATCTAGTGGACATATTGATCTCACAGATGTTTCTGTAACAGCAGGAATCAGCGGCTTGCAGTTTTTAGCTCTCTTTGGTAGCAAACTCGATGAATCAGATAATTCAAAAAAATATCCAAGTAATGAAATTAATTTAACCAATGCAGATATTCATGTGGAAAATGGCACTGGAGTTCTTATTGGAGCTTTCGCTGACAACGAGATTGAAAATAATGCAGATCTGGCAATCGGTATAGCAAATATCAAAAATTCAGAACTCCATGCCGACGTTTTATTAGGAAATGGCATTTTTCTCGAAGATAAAGAGAAAGAGCTTTGGGAACAGATGGGTTTAAAAGAGATCTCCAACGGCACTTTCACATTAAGCGCTGATCAGTCTATTCTAGAGGGCAGAGCGAATATTGCTAAAGACAGAAATGTACACTTTGATTTGCAAAACAATACGCAATGGATCGTAAAAAACAGCACAAACGAAAAAGATGGTGATGGCAATCTGCTTGATATTGCTCAAAGGTCTCGTTCTGATATTTCTGTTCTTAATCTCAACAACAGCTCCATTATCTTTAATGAACCAACAGAAGAGCATTATCACACACTGCATATAGGATCTGGTAAACCAGATACGCAAGCGGTCTACAACGCCTCTGGTGATGCAAAGATTTACTTCAACATTGCTTGGAGTGATGGTGTTGCAAGTGCCGATCAAAAAACCGATAGGCTTTTGATCAATGGGGATGTCTCAGGCAACACAACAGTTTATATCAAAAGCGATTCAGGAGATGAAAGTAGTGTAGTAAATGCTGCTGATCC
>NZ_JBHILV010000042.1:0-4151 GCF_042193505.1 Bartonella sp. TS25HLJMH | reverse complement strand
GGGTTCCATGTCACCCATAACTCTGCCCGCCATCCTTCTCCTTCTTCTCGCAAAGTCGGTATAAGCGTCTGCCAAGCTGTCTCTGTAACGGGCTCTGCCTCATCAACCCAACAAAGCAAAATACGCCCCATCGATTTGATACTTGCAATATTCCGGTCCAAACCAGAAAACTGAAAGGCTATACGACCATCAATTGACTTAATCGAAGATTCCCCAACCTTGTAATAGTCCTTTAAAAAGTCATGCGCTTCAATGGCACGTTTAATTTCCTCCAATGAACTTTCTGCTAGCGAGTTTTGAAACTGCCGTGCACAAAGGATAGTGCCTGATATCCCTTCCCTACCAAATTGATAGCCTTTTAAAGCAGCCATCAAGGCAAATGATCTTGTCTTTCCAGACCCTCTTCCTCCCCAAGCCGCTCGTACCAAAGCCTTACCTGTAAAAATCGGTATAAGCTTTGGAACAATATTAATCTGTCGTGTTGTCATTGACCAAAGGCGCGATTTCTACACGCGTTATCATCTTAATAGCTCCCCCATCTTCCCCTGTCACTTGAAGAGGCAAAATCTTCCCCAACAATGCCAAATAAGCAGCGGGGCATTTGATTGCCTGTTTTTCGAGATAAGAGATCAAACCATCATCACCATATCTCTTACCAGCGCGCTCTGCTGCCTTAAGCACTGCTTCTTTCAAAATACGTGTCGTTTTATTTGGCACGCCTTTTACCCGCCCTTGACCTGCCTTTGGGGGCGTTCTTTTTGCAAGTTTTTCAGTGGTTTTCATGTGTGTTTCTTTTTGTAAACAAGACAATAAAAAAACCCCGCAAAAGCAGGGCTCTGAACAATCAGATAAACTTATAAAAAAGGTTATACCTTTACCGTAATTCTAGACGCAATTCGACTAGTACAGCAACGCCATAAAACACTATTTTTCATATCCTGTCAACAAAAAAATCACTATATTGTGTATTTTTTATTTTTTCACCTAAATCTAGTGTCTTTAACAACCAACCACTCACAATTGTATCTTCTCAACGAATCAATTATACGATAGCGTGAAATTATTGATTAGCAAAAAGTGGGGGGGAATTAATGTTATTTTTCAAAAAAGCAGATTTATGCAGAATTAAAAAGATATTTACACTAATTTTGTTTTTACCGTTCTTTGCTATAATTAGTCTTATGATACTTGCTTTTAATCCCTTCGGATTAGACAATCAACAACAAGATAAATTAATTGTACCAATATTTGTAGCATTTGTATCGTATTTTTTGATACTAAGTGCATGTGCAAGAGAAGAAAAGCTAAGTTTAAAAGATGAAAATATTGACAGCACATTTTATGAGCTCTTGTCCCTCCAATTCCAAACAGGATGCTATACAGCTATGGCAGCAGCTTTTGTATTTTATCCTGTAATAGGAATAGCATTTTTAGGAGTGTTAATTTTTATTGGTATTTTTATTACTATAATAGAAAATTTAGATGAAATTGTAGGAATCGTAGCGATTATAGCATTGATATTAATTTGTCTTATAGCGCTGGTAGCGTTGATCAAATTTATTTGGAAAATTGTCTAACGATCAAAATATTTATTAAGCGTTTTCCCTAATCTTTAATATATACTTAAACTCCAACCATAAAAGAAATAATGAATTATTTATCAGCAAAAAAAATAAGTTACTTATTAGTCGTAATGATCAGTGTGCTTTTTCTTTCTAATTATGCCAAAAGTGAACAGATTTCTACTCATTATCAGTCTTCTAATACTGATGAAAATTTAGATGAAAAAATTAAAGTTGTGCAAAAGGAATACGTAGTAGCACAGCACCCAAAAAAGATTTTATCAGATAGTGGAATTAACCAATATAACATTTCGTTTTCCACTGTTTCTGATTATGAAAAACCTCAGAGGCGCATAATATTTGATGATTTCATCATTATATTCATAATTATAACAGGAATATTCATATTTATTAGTATAATGTCCATCATCATTAACTTACTTTGGCGCTTTAAATTGAAAATTCCTGCTTATTTCTTTTTATTAACAACTGTTCTAATTAGTTGCGCGGTATTACTCCTTTTAATCCTTGATTGGGCGTATTAAATTGAAAATTCCTGCTTATTTCTTTTTATTAACAACCGCCGCAGTTAGTTGTATGATATTATTCCTTTTAATCTTTGATTAAAGATCAAAATATTTATGAAGCGCGTTAAGAGCGACCCGCAATGAATTCACAAGATGTGGTAATGTTTGGTCTTCGATAACAATATATTGTATTGCTGCATAAAGATTATACTGTCTATAGAGATGTTGTGTTTCTTTTATCACCTCTTGCATATTAGAAAACTGTTCTGTTGCAAATTCAACCCATTTTTCTCTTGCTTTGTCATCAGAAGATGATGGTATTTCATCATAAACAGCGCTTGGTAAACCTTTTGCACACAAATAGTCATTTTTCACTTCAAGATATTTTTGCGCAGCATCATACTGGTCTTGAGTAAGCACACCTTGCAAACACAGCCGCCCAACATAAGTACCAGCAAGCGGATTTTTAGCCTCTTCAATAGTCAAACCAAAGCGTTTAGCACGCATTTCAATTGCCAATTGATTAACAGGATCTTGACGTACTTTCACTTGTGAAATGTAAGCATCTTTCTTCTTCATACATCCCCTAATCTGTGGGAGCCCACATGTTTCTCTTTGTTATATTTTATCAATCAAAATGGTATGCTGTCATTAAGAGATGCACTATGATCAGCGGCACCTGAAGCGATAGCATAATTTTGAGAAGTAACGGAAGAAGGGGCAGATTGCTCTTTCTTTGCATCAAGCAAATACAACTCGCCTTTGAATTGCGGTAAAACAATCTCTGTTGTGTAACGGTCATGCCCATTTTTATCTTGCCATTTGCGTGTTTGTAATTTTCCTTCTACGTAAACTTTTGAACCTTTGTTTAGATATTGAAGTGCAATTTTTGCCAAATGTGGATTAAAAATCACAACTGAATGCCATTCAGTTTTCTCTACTTTTTGATTGGTTTTTTTATCCGTATAGCTTTCAGAAGTTGCTATACTAAAATTGACTACCTCAGCTCCAGAATTCATTGTTTTGCTTTCGGGATCAGCACCTAAACGCCCGATTAACATCACTTTATTTAGCATGTTTTTTTACCTTAAACTTGTATTTTAATACATACAAAATCCTAGCATGATTTGCATATTTTTTCAATTATTTCAAAAGGATATTATTGTTTTTTAACATATAAAATTATGTCTTAAAGCGCTCTTTGATAAATAATCAATTGACATAAATGCATGGTGTATAGTATCAAGTATCAAGAGGGTATATATGGCAATCGTTAGTTTTAAGCATAAAGGGTTGAAATTATTCTTTGAAAGAGGAGTCTGCAAAGGCATACAACCCGCGCATGCTAAAAAATTAGCAAACATTTTAGTAATTTTAGATACAATATCCGCGCCTGAACAAGTTACTCTTAAATCGTATCGTCTACATGCGCTTACGGGCGATTTAAAAGGTTACTGGTCAATGCGTGTCAATGGAAATTGGCGTGTTACCTTTCGTTTCATTGGGACAGACGTTGAATTGGTTGATTATCAAGATTACCATTGAGTTTTGAGGTGTTATTATGATGTACAATCCTCCACACCCTGGCGGCATTTTGAAAGAAGAATTGCTTGATGAATTAGGGTTAACAGTAACAGAAGCTGCAAATCGTCTTGGCGTTGCACGTTTAACTTTATCCCGCGTCTTAAACTGTCATGCAGCGATTAGCATTAACTTAGCTTTACGGTTAGAAAAAGCGGGTTTAAATGATGCGGAATTCTGGCTTAAATTGCAACAAAAGCATGATTTGTGGCAAGCTCGGCATAACAGCCCAATCCCACATATTTCACCTTTAGAGCAAGTAGGGCATCTTTAAAATCAAGCGGCTTCCGATAGTTTTTTTATGCTCTTGTTGATTTTATCTATAAACGTTCGGAAATTTTACTTTTGGTTTTTAACTGAGCACTGTAGTGTGTAAATAGATATATTTATTAAACTGCGTGTATGTAACATAAGGAAAAATACACAAACTAAAAAGGAATACCAAAGAGCAATATCTGAGTACCAAAGTACAGTATCCAAT
>NZ_JBHILV010000041.1:0-4552 GCF_042193505.1 Bartonella sp. TS25HLJMH | reverse complement strand
AATGACAATAGAAGTTACTTTTCCATCTTTCAGGATTGCTTCTGCTTCTCCACTGCCTTCGATTTTAACAGTTGCTTGAGTGTAACCGCTTCCTTGGTTTATCACATCAATCTTGCTAAGACTGATAGGGCGTTTGTGTGTAAAGCCTGGAGCGATGAGAATGCGTGGTGTTTGTCCAAGAAGGGATTGTGCTCCAATCAAAGCATGGACGCCTTCATAAGCGCCATTTGCATTCACACCACCTAGAACATTGGTGAGTGTTGCATTTTCATTGTCACCTTCGTTCACACGCACGACAACAACAATAGCTCCCACTTGCTTGAAAATAAGATCAAGGGCATTGGGTAAGGTACCTTGACGCTTACCCGTTTTATCCAGTTTAGCTGCTTGTGAAAGAGAACCCGTTACCAAAACGGGTGTGTTGAGAGGGAATGCTTGTTCATCGGCATCGGGTGCTGTGCCAACAATCCCGATAACGGCAGACTGAACCGCGCGAAGGGGGCGGGTGCCGTCGTCAACCTCGACAACTTCAATACCGTGTAAAAAACCTGTTGCCATACTTTATACTCCTTTAAATGAGGGGTGAATGAAATGAATGGGAAAAATGAGAGGTAAAGAGCCGCTCTTGAGAAAGGTTTGTTTTCAATAAGCACTTTCTTTTTATAAATATCTTGACTTAGTACCAAAATGGTACTAAGATTGATAAAAATCAGGATACACTTATGAAAATTGTTAAAATCTCCACACTTCAAACTTTTTGGGCTCGATATCCTGATGCTGAACAACCGTTAAAAGCATGGGTAGATGAAGCTAAAAATGCGCAGTGGCGTTCTCCTCATGACATTAAAGAGAAGTATAAAAATGCAAGCATATTAAAGAATAATCGTGTTGTTTTTAATATTAGAGGCAATGATTATCGTTTAGTTGTTTCAATCTTTTATCCAGCAGGTTGGCTTTATATAAAATTTATAGGGACACACAAACAGTATGATGCAATTGATGCTAATACTGTAGAACTAAAGGAATTTAAGAAATGAATATCAAACCACTTCGCACTGAAAGAGATTATCAAGAAGCTTTAGAAATTGTGTCTGCAATGTTTGACAATCAACCTAAAGAGAATACTCCAGAATTTGATCAAATGGAGGTTCTTGTGTTGTTGATTGAAGCGTATGAAGCAGAACACTATCCTGTTTCTCCTCCTCACCCGATTGAAGCTATTAAATTTAGAATGGAACAAATGAACTTAAGTGCTAAAGATCTTGTTCCTGCGATTGGTCATTTAAATCGCGTTTACGAGATATTGAGTGGTAAAAGAAAATTAACACTGCGCATGATTAAAAATTTGCACCAACAGTTTAATATCCCATTGGAAAGCCTAATAGCTTAGACTTGTTTTTCTTTTCTCCACCTCATGCGTAAAGAGAAGGATAGGCGCATGGAGGGGATAAATTTGCACGTCAACATCAAGGATTTTACAACTGCATCAAAGGCTGTCTGATCAAATATTGCTAAAAACTTAGATCCCTTGCCATTCTTAATAAAGTGAATACGAAGTTTAAATTCTATTGTCATCTTGCTCTCCAAATCAATGAAGAGACTATAACAAGCATCACCATGCTCCATAAGACTGACACTGTCAGTCAAAAAAGCCCTTTAAAGGGCTTTAACAGGCTTTGAAAGAGTGATAAAAGGACTTAAAAATCATACAAGCTCGCTTATACAACAGCTATCCATTTGACTTGCGCTATTTTTGGTTTTGTATTTAATCTTTCCATAATCTTATAAGAACAGCGCCATCAGCTCCAGCACCACTTGTATAGGAATCTCTAACAGCTCCAGCACCGCCACCACCAAAACCACGACCTCCTTTTCCTGAAGTATAGTTATGTTGTGCTAGTCCTCCAGGACCACCCCTTGATGTATCGCCTCCAGCATCACCGCCATCACCGCTTATCTTGCCAGTAATTCCACTCGTTCCAGCATAACCATTTCCGCCTTTGGCAATTCCTAGATGTGCGTCTGTTGCTAAACCAAAATTTCCACCAATGCCCCCAGTTCCACCAATGCCTGAATAGTAATAAGTATTTCCCCTTGATGTATTATAATAAGCCCCCCCTCCACCATTTCCTCCTTTAGCGGTAATAAAATTTTTGCCAACGGTCGTTGTTCCTCCAGAATTACCTGTTGCACGGAGTGATGCAACAGAAGTTCCACCCTTACCAATTGTGATATCTTCATGACCATTTAAACTGGCTTTATAGCCATACCAGACTGAACAACCGCCACCGCCGCCACCTCCTCCTAATCTTGGCGTATCCGCTCCGCCACCACTACCACCGCCACCCCATACTTGGATTTCTAACCTAGTTTGGTCTGTTACCCAATCTGGCCATTCAATTTTCCCATCTTGCGTGTAGAGCAATTCAGCATCGGCAATAATGAGTTTATTAATCAAATCTTTTTTGATGTTTTTAATTTCCTGCTTGAGAATATCTATTTCTGATTTCGTATAAACAAGATCACCATCAACTTTCAGCGGTCCTTTCAACATGCTTCCGCTTGCGCTTAAACGAGTGACTACTTCATTGTTATGCATAAGGTTGAGTGATGAATTGCCTATGAGTTCTAAGCCACCACTCATAGTCACTTTGCTGGTAAATTTATTGTAATTCTGCCACTCATTTGGACTTGTGAGGCGTCCATAGCTTGTCAGATCTTCGTTGATTTTGGCTCTAAAATCATCAAGCCCCACAATATCTTCGGTTTTATGTTGATGTGCGCCTAACAGTGAGACAGCACTGCCAAAGGTGAAGTTATTGTTGCTTGATTTATAGAGAACATAATTATTTGCGGCATCTTTTGCGCCCTCGAGATCGCTTAAATCAGTAAATGAGAAGGTTTTATCGGCTGCCATTTTGCCTTTGAGAGCCGCTTCAAGATCGGCAACATCATTTATTGTATGCGTGTGTTTTGAAGGCGCTTTTCCCTCTACCTTTTCCTCAACTTCCATTATGGCTTGATCAATTTTGGTCAAGTTTTCCCGCAAGATTGGGAATTCAGAACTGATAAAGCGTCCTTCTTTAGGCAATTCCATGTCGAGTTTTTTGGTTTTGGTCATCTCTGTTCTCCCATCACAATATACCGGCGCCAAAATCACTCACCATTGACCGTGCAGCAGGTCCACCGGTAAGGGTCAATTTCAAACGTGCTTGTTTGGCGCCTTTGTCGCTGCTTACAAATTTGCGCTCTGTCCAAAGGGGTTCAGCGAGTTGTTCTGTTTCGTCTAATGTGAGAGGAACAAAAGCACCATCATCCAGTTGCATCTCGAGTGTAAAGGTTGCACCGCCCGGTAAAAAGGTTTTGATATAGCTGGTCAACCTTGCCTTTTCCCCAAAGGTGAAAGCACGGGTGACATAAGTGGCTGTTTTATGAATTTTCCCCGCAATCAATTGAACAGGAGCAAACAAAATAGGTGAGAGCTTCTCTGTCCCTTTGAGAATGGCGCGAAGCTTTACCTTTTCACTGATATATTCAGTAAGACTGAGTAATTGAAAGGGAAGGAGTTGATAAACCGTGCCATTGTTTCGTTCAATTTCAAAGATGACAGAACAATCGCTTGAAGGCAATTCAATGGCTGCGCGTACTTGCAAATCAGAGCAGTCCACAAGGTCAAAAGTGCCAAAATCAATGGTTTTTTCTGTTTGTGTGTAGCGGGCTGCCAACACACGAAAGGCTAAAGCCTCATCTTGATGGGCGGTCCATGTCTGCGCATTGACAGAAGAAAAGCGTGGTCCCGTTACATAAGGGTGACTCGAGACGTATCTCTGGTGTTCTGCATCAAAATCCCCAAGCTTTGCTAAAGAGACAGAATGATCAGCATCATCGGTTTTAATGACAAAAGCCGTTAAGCGGTCATCGGGAACTAACAGTGGTACATCATAGCGTGCCTCTGCCCAACCTGCCTTTGCGCCCTTCATAGAATAAAAGCTTTGCGCTTGAATATCGGCGGTCGGATAACCGTTTTCTGTGGTGACCAAATCAATCACCAGATCATGGTTTTGATTGCCGATTTTGCAAAGATGAAAGTCAATACCGGTGATTTGCCGTGTTTCATCGGGGGTAAAGACTTGCGCTTGCGGGTCCACTTGCGTCCATATCTTCACCGTGGTGGTGCGCCGCATCACTTTCACATCAATGACACCTTGACCGGTAAAAAGCCCCGTTGCAATTGTTCCACCTCTGCCTCGTGCCACAACATTTTTTGTGCCAGCGGTAATGTTTTGTGGAATCTTAAAAGTGCCCTCAAGGGTGCCTTTGCTATCTGCAACAAGGCGGCTCGCTGGCAAGACATTCACACCATCAAAGGTAAGGCTTTCTAATTGTTCTAACTTGCCAAAACCTTCAATTTTAAAGTGAAGGGTAATTTGTCTTAAGAAATCGATTTGCTCTTGGGTTGCCCTCACCAAATCATTACTGATTTCTGTTTTACGAATGCTTCTCCCACGGTTCCTGCCCATGATGATTTGATTGGTCACGCTTGAGAGCCAAT
>NZ_JBHILV010000040.1:0-4590 GCF_042193505.1 Bartonella sp. TS25HLJMH | reverse complement strand
GTTTTAAGAAAAGACTGTAAAAATAGCCTATCATTCTATTCAATTTAACAAAAAGGCAGCACATTGTGCTGCCTTTTCGCTTTATATAAATCCTAATGACACTAAAACTACCCCCTCCCTTTTTATCAAGAAAAATATAAGGTATTTTTATCCAGAATATATTAAAACCCACAAATAATGAAAGCGGAAACCTTTTAATAAAAATGTAGTTTTATTGACCAAAGTACCTTTCATTCAAAGCTTTTTATTAATTACGTTTTTAAACTTAAGATATGTCTGTTTTATCGCTCTCAATAAGATAAGCGATTATAAGAAACTTTCCCCTCATCTGAAAACTCAAACAAATTTTTTTGTCTATAAAATATTCAAACAAGAAAAAGCACAAAAAACTATAAATAACTCTCAGTAATTATCAAAAATTACTTTTATTATTTCATCAAGACATAAAAAATAATCCCACTACAAACAGAAAATAAATAAAACTCATTTAATAAAAAATAAACTATACATACTATCCATTTTCATGAAGATTATTTAAAATATTTGACATAGAAGTAAAAGTAGCTTACCGAGCTAGAGGTAATGTAACAACACTAAGAACAATAACTCATTTTCTATTCTTCTTATGAGGTCGGTGGGGAAATGAATATTGGGGACTTCAAAGGAGAATACGGATGTATAAAAAATCCCTTTTATCATATACAGCAACAATCGCGATCATACTCTCTAGTATCTATTCCAATGCACATGCTGAATCTCTTGAAGCTTCAGGAGAAGGACAAACCGTCATCGGAGAAACCGGAAAGACCTATGAAATTCTTCATGCAAAAGAAAGTGGCAAAATCACTGGTGAAAATTTAACAATAACCGGAAATAAAGAAACCAATAAAGGCCCCAGCGAAGGCGGTATCACCCCTCCTCCCGAATCATCTTCTTTAGAATCACCCGCTGCTGTAACAGCTGAAAGCAAGAACAGTATGATCACATTAACGGGGGATAAAACAACCATTAAAGGAACTGATTCTGCCATTATCGTAGGTGTTGAAGCAAAAGACGGTGGCACGATCTCCATAACTGGAGGCTCCATTAATGCTTCTGATTTTGGTGCGATCTTCATGAACAGTAACAGCGACAAAAACAAGCTGGAAAATGTAACAATATCAAGCGGTGATGATAAAACACTACTGGGATTCGGAGCAGGAACAGAAAACAGTACAGTCACTTTAAAGGATGTAATCATAAAACAAACAAACAATGCTGTAAGTGCACAAGGTGGCTCTACAATAACAATCACTGGAGGTTCATTTGCTTCAAAAGAAGCAACAATAGTTGCCTCGCAAAACAGCAAAGTCACTATAAACGATTCTACGATTACATCATCTGACGACTCTGGACTCTGGGCAAAAGAAAGTGGCACGATCTCCATGACTGGAGGCTCTATTAATGCTTCCCACGCTGGTGCTAGTTTCTTGAACAGTAACAGCGACAAAAATAAGCTGAAAGGTGTAACAATATCAAGTAATGAAGACGGAAAACAAATAACCTTTGGAGTAAAGGTACAAGAGAACAGTACAGTCACTTTAGAAGATGTAACCGTAAAACAAGCAGAAAACGCTATTCTTGCAAATAATAGTTCTAAAGTAAAGGTCACTGGAGGCTCATTCGCTTCAAAAGAGGCAACAATAGCTGCCTTGAAAAACAGTGACATCACTATAGAGGGCGCTCAAATTACATCATCTGATAACTCTGGACTCATGGCACAAAATGGTGGCTCAATCTCTATGAATGGAGGTTCCATTAAAGCTTCACAAGCTGGTGCTTACTTTTTGAACAGTAATAGCGACAAGAACAAACTAAAGGATGTAGAAATATCAAGTAATGAAGGCGGAACACCTATACTCTTTGGAGTAAAAGCAGAGAAGAACAGTAAAGTTAATTTAGAAGGTGTAAGATTCTCTCAAGCAGACAGTGGTATATCTGCAGATAGTAATTCTGAAATAACAATCTCTAAAGGAGAGTTTGACTCTAAAAAGGTAACTATACACGCTGAAAACGGCAGCACAATCACTTTAAAGGACAATACTAAAGTTACATCATCTGATAACGTTGGGCTCATGGCAGAACAAGAATCCACAATCAACATGACCGGAGGAGAAGTAACTGGAAAAACAGGAGTCGTTGGAGCAAAAAATGGCGGACACATTACGGTAGAAAATGTTACCCTAACAATAGATGGCGCCGATCCCATTGAAAATAACGAATCAATTACAAGTGGTTTTGGTGCATTTTCTGAGGGTAAAGATAGTCTAATTGAGTTAACTGGAAATGATACAAAGATTAAAAATAGTATAATTGGACTTCAGACAAAAAAAGAGGGTGCAATCAGTATGAATGGAGGCTCCATTAATGCCTCATACGTTGGTGCTCGCTTTACGGAAAGTAAAAGCAACAAAAACAAACTGAAGAATGTAATAATATCCAGCAATAAAGAGAATGAGCTACTAGTCAATGGAATCAATGCAGGAAAAGAAAGTATAGTCTCTCTAGAAAATGTAAACGTAAAACAAGCAGAAAACGCCATTGTTTCAGATAGTAATTCTAAAATAGAGATTACTGGAGGATCGTTTGATGCAAAACTAGCAACAATCGCTGCTCTAAACGGCGGCACCATTATTTTAACCGACAATGCACAAATTACATCATCTGATAACTCTGGGCTCTATGCACATGACAATGGCGTAATCAAGATGACTGGAGGAACTGTAGCTGGAAAAATAATAGCATTGTCTGCAGAAAATAGCGGACATATTACCATCACAGATGGTACTCTAAAAACAACAGACGATGGTATCGGTGCAGATGCTGATGGCTCTAAAAGTGTGATTGAGTTGGAAAATACAACGGTCAGTGATAGTGCAATTGGTCTTAAAGCAGAAAACAATGGTGCAATCAGTATGACTGGGGGAAGCATTAAAGCTTCTGTAGCTGGTGCTGTCTTTTCTAAAAGTGAGAGCGAAGAAAACTATCTGGACAATGTGATAATATCAAGTAGTAAAGGCGGTGCGCTACTAGGCTATGGAATTCAAGCAGAAGAAACAAGTAAAGTCACTTTAAAAAATGTAACCATCTCTGACGCAATTAATGCCGTAGCTGCGTATGACAATTCTACAATAAAAATCTCTGGGGGATCATTTAAGGCAGAAGATGAAACAATATATGTAGCAGATGGCGGCACCATCAATTTAGACGATGCAGCACAAATTACCTCATCTAATAGTTATGGACTCCGTGCAGACGGTTTAAACTCTACCATCACAATGAATAAAGGACACGTCAAAGGGGACCGTACAGCATTGAGTGCGGAAGGTGGTGGTCATATTACGGTCACAGGTGTTACTATCACAACAGAAAAGCAGCTTAGCGGATTAGGTGCAAGTGTTATCAATTCTAATAGTATGATCGAATTGCGTGGAACAGATATTAAAGACACTTCGACTGGACTCCTTGCACAAGACGGCGGCGTAATCAAAATGAAGAAGGGAACCATTACAACTTCTACAGTTGGTGCTACCATTTCAAACAGTAAGAGCAACGAAAACAAATTGGAAGATGTGACAATATCAAGCAATGGAAAAGGTAACTCGATCATATTTACAGGATTAAATGCCCAAGCAAGCAATATCACTTTAGAAAATGTACACATTACACAAGCATTCACCGGCGTAATGGCAATGGATCATTCTCAAATCACAATCTCTGGAGGATCATTTGCTGGAAACAATGTGGGAATACGTGCAGAGAGTGGAAGCACCATTACTTTAGCCGAAAATGCCCAAATTACATCATCTAATGGTTATGTCCTCCATGCAACCGGCTTAGACTCCACCATCACAATGATGACAGGACGTATAACAGGAACAGAGGCAGCATTGGCTGTTGAAAACGGTGGGCATATTGATGCAACAAATATTTCTGCAACAGCAGAGAAAAATGGCATAAAATTTGAAAATCCTGAAGAAGATACAACCTCAGAAGTTAATTTAACCAACGCAAAGCTTCACATTAAAAACGGTACTGGAATTAATGTAGATGAGTCAACCGGCACAGTCAATCTTGGCGAAAAATCAGAAATCCGTGGTGATGTTTTACTAGTAAACAAAGATTCAACAAAAGGAAATAATTTCACTTTCACCCTCAATTCTGATGACTCCATATTAGAGGGTAGAGCAAAAATTATTAACAGCCCTAAAACAATCTTTAATTTGCAAAACAATACACAATGGATTGTAAAAACCAGTACAAAAGAAAAAGATGAAGATGGTCAACTTCTTGATATTGCTCAAAGATCTCGTTCTGATATTTCCACGCTTAATCTCGATAATAGCTCCATTATCTTTAGCGAACCGACAGAAGAGCATTATCACACATTGCACATAGGTTCTGGTAAACCAGACACGCAAGAAGTTTACAAAGCCTCTGGTGACGCAAAGATTTACTTCAACATTGCTTGGAGTGATGGTGTTGCAAGTGCCGATCAAAAAACCGATAGGCTTCTCATTCACGGTGATGTCTCAGGCAACACAACAGTTT
>NZ_JBHILV010000004.1:0-139335 GCF_042193505.1 Bartonella sp. TS25HLJMH | reverse complement strand
GGGTTTCGTGGGCAAATCAATGGTCCATGGAAAGCTGCAACCGTCACCCACTGCTATGAAAAACAAAGCGGATACACTACAGAAATTACACTCGAAGCGCCAAACAAGGGAAAAGAAAGCAACAAAGAATAGAGGCTGGTGGAAACAGAAAATCAAAGGATCAACTTGATCCTATTGCTCAAATAGAGGGAGAAGAGAGCAAAATCAAAAGTTCGCATTTTGGTGTGGAGGTAAGGAATAGGTGCAAGTTGCACCAATTCCTTAAATCAGCAATAGGATCAAGTTGATCCAATTGCATGGATACAGCAATAGGGTAATGTTTACCCAATTCCTTAAAGGAGCAATGGTGCAAAGATTGCACAATTGCAGACTGAAGAGGAATTCAGTCAAGTTGACCGAATTGCTTAAACGCTTCTTCTTCTTTTAATAATGTGCTTAGGATACAGAAAAACTATCACTCAATTTATGCTAAAAGAAGTCATACCATTTTATGCATGCTGCTTCTCAAATAATGCGATTCCAACTCAAGGAGTTGATCATCTCAAATTGCGATTTTGAGCAGAAAAGAAAAAGGGGCTTTAAATACCCTTTGAGAACACCTTTAAAATCCTGTGAAAAAAAATAAATTGGTACAAAACCTAGTGGCAAAATATACAAAACCTGGCGTCAAGCTACAGTGGCAAAATATACAAAACCTGCTGGCAAGCTACAGGCAAGCTACATACATACAGCTACACAACAAAAAAAGTAATGGTAGCGGAGGAGGGATTTGAACCCCCGACACAAGGATTATGATTCCTCTGCTCTAACCTACTGAGCTACTCCGCCAAAATAAGCAATCATAATTGTAAAGAATTACATCTTTTGCGGATATAAGGGGTAGAATAGTAAGATGTCAAGCATCGTTTTTAAGCTTTTCTCTTGTCATTCTATTTTATCCTCGATATGTAAAAGTGTAATTTTATATGATAAAGTAAGGTAAGGCATGAAAATGGTGCCACGTGTAGCGGTTTTAGGATGCGGTCATTGGGGTGAAAATCATATACGGACACTCCACTCTCTCGGGGCTTTGGCAGCAGTTTCTGATATTGATAATGATCGTGCTGCTAGTTTTGCAACGATGTGTGGTGTAGAGCTTGTTACACCAGATGATCTTTTTACGCATCGAGATATTGATGCGCTGGTATTAGCTCTGCCGCCACAATTGCATACGCAAAATGTGCTCCGTGCTGTTAAAAATGGTAAAGATGTTTTGGTGGAAAAACCAATAGCCTTGAATATTTCTGATGCTAAACGCCAAGTTCAGGAGGCTGACGCTTATGAGCGAGTTTTTATGGTGGGCCATATTTTACGTTTTCATCCGGCTTTTGAAAAAATGTGTGAATTGGTGAAAAACGGAGAAGTGGGAGATGTGCGATATATTTATTCTCATAGATTAGGCTTTGGAAAATTTCACACACACAGCGATGCTTTATGGGATCTTGCGCCTCATGATCTCTCAATGATTTTGGCGTTGACAGGGTGTGAACCTTCCGAAATTCGTGGTGAGGGGGCTGCTGTCGTTGATCAGATTTCTGATTTTTCTCATATTCATATGACTTTTCCAAATGGTGTGCGTAGTCATCTTTTTACTTCACGCTTGAGTTCTTATCGTGAGAGACGTTTAACTGTTGTTGGAACAAAAGCTATGCTCGTTTTTGATGATATGGAACCGTGGAGTCGTAAATTGGCAATGCACTATTTTGCCGTTTGGAAAGAAAATCAAGAGTGGGCTTTTAGCATGGATGAGCTGAATTATATTGATGTTTGTGAAGATTTGCCGCTTACTTGCGAATTACGGCACTTTCTTCATTGTATTGAAACGCGTCAATCACCTCGTACAAATGGTGATGATGCTATTGCGGTTTTACGGATTTTAACAGCTGCTGGTGTCAATTATGATAGATAAAAGAGATAGGTAGCGCTTTTGCATTCTTGTGATGATCAATGGAGTTAATATGCAATTCATCGACCTTGGGGCGCAGCGTGCGCGTATTGAAGATAAAATTAATTCTGCAATTGCACATGTGGTCGCTAGTGGTAAGTATATTTTGGGACCAAAAGTAACAGAATTTGAAGAGAAATTGGCAGAATATCTTGGCGTTAAACATGTGATTGCATGTGCTAATGGAACAGATGCTTTGAAGATGCCTCTTATGGCTAAAAATATTGGTCCAGGGGATGCTGTGTTTTGTCCTAGTTTTACATTTTCAGCAACGGCTGAAGTGGTTGCTTTGGTGGGGGCTAAGCCTGTTTTTGTTGATGTTTTACCTGATACATTCAATATTGATGTTGAAAAACTTTCTCGCGCTATCGAAATGGTAAAAAAAGAGGGATGTTTAAAGCCAAAGGCTATTATTGCTGTTGATTTATTTGGGCTTTCTGCTGACTATGTGCAAATTGCTCAAGTGGCAGCAAAGGAAAATCTTTTTGTAATTGAAGATGCTGCTCAATCTATGGGTGGAAGAAGCGGTAATACTATGTGCGGTGCTTTTGGTGATGTGGCTGCTACAAGTTTTTACCCTGCAAAACCATTAGGATGTTATGGCGATGGAGGAGCTATGATGACCAATGATGATCATTTGGCAGAACTTTTACGATCTATTTTGTTTCATGGTAAAGGTGAAACGCAATATGACAATGTACGTATTGGCATGAATTCGCGCTTAGATAGCATTCAGGCTGCAATTTTACTAGAAAAGTTTGCGATCTTTGAAGATGAAATGGAAAAGCGTGTAGAAATTGCTCAACGCTATTCCAATGGCTTAAGAGATATTGTTACAGTTCCAGAAATAGGAGAAAATATTCGTTCTGCTTATGCACAATATACGATTAAGGTAAAAGAACGTGATAAATTAAAAGATTTTTTACAAAAAAATTCTATCCCTACAATGATTTATTATAAAACTCCTTTACATCAACAGCCAGCTTATAAACACTTTCCTTATGTAAAAGATTCCCTTTCTGTTTCAGAGTCTTTAGGAGAGTGTGTTTTAAGTTTACCAATGCATCCTTACTTGACACAAACGGATCAGGATATGATTATCCAAAAAATAAGAGATTTTTATCACTCTTGAGAGCGTGTTTTATCCTTTAAATTATCGTAAGAGTTCTATTGGTGACCCATCTTAGAAGGTATTTTTTGTTAGAGTGTGTGACCAATGTTTTTGGTATTATTTACTTTCTAGGACCGATGAAATGTTGTCCTTTAGGGCGGTGATATGATTAGCAAGTGGAATCTGCTAGACAAGAAGATGCTTTTTAACAGAACGGTATGGGTTAAGAAATTTTGTCCTTTAGCTTAGCAAGAAAGTTACGTTTAATAAAAAGGATTTGGGTTATGAAAGTTACAATGAACCTTTGTTGGTTTTACTCTTCAATTCAAGGTGTTTTAAAAGATAACCTATTTAACGGGGCTTTTGGAGAGACAAGTGATTTTTTTGCGAATACGTGATGCGAGGTCATTTTTGCTTTTTGATTTTTGAATCAATGTATTGATGGGTGATGTATTCCCCTCTTGTAGCGCTATTTGAGCTGCCAATGTTGCTGCAAGTTCTTTTGTTTCTTCACGGAGTTCTTCCAGCAATTGGTGGTTAGCAGTCGTGTCAAGCTCATGAGTTTGGATTTTTTGTAAACGTTGCTGATAGTGTGCGATTTTTTCACGCATCATTTTTCTTTCCTTTGAAAGTGTGTATTGTGGCGAGATTTTGTTTGATTGCTATCGCTTCTTTGGTGAGAGTGTCTTGTGTGGGGAGGCATAGCCGATAAAATTGTTCTGTTATTTGGCTCAGTTGTATTTTTTGTTGGGCGTATTTTTTTTGCAAAAACTCGTACTTTTGTTGGTTGTTTGCTAATTCTACAGCATGTTGTGCACGAAGAAAATCGTGATTTGCTTCTATTTCCGCGAGTGATAATGGCATTTGCGCACAAACATCTTTATACGCAAAATGAACGGCTTTACGCCAAATAAAAGGAGACAAAAGGACTAGTACCCAAGAAGTGAAAGCAACTCCAAGAATAAAAAAAAGAAACAATTGAATAAGCATAATACCTCTTTTCAAATAAGAATACGTTTAAAACGGATTCCATGTCGGCCTAGGTGTTAATTTTAAATATCCTATATTGATACCAAGGCGTGCGCCGATTCCTGTACGTATTGGGATTAACAAGGTATTATGGTATTTGAGGACATGAAAACCAACACCTGCAATTAAATAGGCCGAACCTGAAATACCACCATAGCGTTTCCATAAATTATTTATGCTATTAAGGTTGTAAACTAAGATCATTAAACGGGAGCCTTGGCCACCAAAATCCCATCCTACTGAGGGACCTTGCCAAAAAACTTTATGTTGACCATAGCTTTTGGTAAAAACCTTTCCTTCGCCATAGGTTAATCCAGCAAAAAAGGCACCAGAAGCTTCTTCTCCTAAAATATAGGCATTGGGATAACCGTATTGTGAAAAAATATTTTGAATTGCAACAGCCAGACCACTAGCTGTTTTTCCAAAAAAAAGATGACCAGAATCAATAATTTCTTGGAGTGAATAATGGGGTTCGTTTTGCTCTATTGGTTGTAGTTGAGCATGTGCAGTGTTTATGGTGATGAATAAAAGGAAGATTAAAGATATAAAATTTTTGTACCAGTATTTGAGCAGAGAGAGAGCCATGGAGTTTTCTCCTTTTATTAGTGATAAACAAAAAGATAATATTAGAATTTTCATTCTATTCAAATAAAAAATAAGATATAAGATTATTTAAATTCTTGAATTTATTTCTGATTTTTTTTTAGCATTATTGTTAATGTTTCCTATTATGCATCAGATATTAAGAGTTTTTCTTTAAAATAAAGTTTGTTTTTTTGAATCTAGGAGTTTTCAATCATTATGACGTTAGATATTTCTTTGAAGCCTATGGATCTTGCTGCTTTACTTTGTAGTCGTATTTGCCATGATTTGATTTCACCTGTGGGGGCTATTCAAAATGCAATGGAGCTTTATGATGAAGGAGGAGCTGAAGAAGATGCTTTACAATTGGTGCGTTTATCCGTTGCGAGTGCTGCTGCACGTCTACAATTTGCACGATTGGCTTTTGGTTTTGCTGGTGCAAGTGGAGGACAAATAGATACACGGGCTGCAGAGCAGGTTGCTCAACAATATATGAAAGAAGAAAAAGCAACTTTAAAATGGCAAGCTTCTTCTTTATTGTTACCAAAAGATGAAGTTAAACTTTTGCTTAATTTATTATTGATTGCAAACGCAACAGTTTCTCGTGGTGGTGAAATTGTTGTTATGATTTTGCAAGAAGAAAATAAACGTTCTTTTCGATTTGAGGTTTTCGGTAAAACTCTCCGTATACCCCCTCATTTTCTTGCGTTATTTCGTGGAGAAGTTCAAGAAGAGCTTATTGATGCACATGTCATCCAATTTTATTACACAATGTTACTTTCTCAGATGACAGAGATGAAAATAAATATTGATGAAAATGATCATTGTATTGTTTTAGAAAGTGTAAAAAAGCTTTGAATAAGAGAGAAGCGCTTAAGCCGTTTTGGGAAAAGTGGCTTCGATTGAACTTATGAGCAATAGGGTTATATGTGTAAATTCTGTGTGGTTACTTCTTAAGCTTTAAGCGCTTTCTATATGAGATTCTTGGTGTGCGAGTTTTCTACTTTTTTTAACAGAGAACAGATCTCAGGAAAAAATCTCGGCCCGCTACACTCCGAGATTTTACAAAGTGCATGTTCACTGCTTAAGCGGTTTTTCGTACGTTCTCTTCAACTGGATCACGTAATACATAACCACGTCCCCAAACTGTATCAATGTAATTTACACTAGAAGAGACTGCTTCCAATTTTTTCCGTAATTTACAGATAAAAACATCGATAATCTTTAGTTCTGGTTCATCCATTCCACCATAGAGATGATTGAGAAACATTTCCTTAGTAAGGGTGGTACCTTTACGTAAAGAGAGAAGCTCTAGCATTTGATACTCTTTTCCGGTTAAATGAACGGGGCGCCCTGCAACTTCGACGGTTTTTGCATCAAGGTTAACAGTGAGATCACCGGTAACAATAACCGATTGTGCATGTCCTTTAGAACGACGAACAACTGCATGGATACGTGCAATGAGCTCATCCTTATGAAAAGGCTTTGTCATATAGTCGTCAGCTCCAAAGCCAAAACCACGGACCTTGTCTTCAATGGCATTCATACCAGAAAGGATTAGGACAGGAGTTTTTATTTTTGCCAACCTTAGAGTCCGCAAGACATCATACCCTGACATGTCAGGGAGATTCAGATCAAGCAAAATGATATCATAATCATAGAGTTTTCCTAAATCGATACCTTCTTCACCCAGATCAGTGATATAAACATTAAAGTTAGCTGACTTTAACATTAACTCAATGCTTTGAGTAACTGCTCTATCATCTTCAATTAATAATACGCGCATTTTAGATCCCTCACTTCGCTCCTTCACGAATCATAAGGAGCATTTCTATTTTATAATCAGTTAGCAAAGCCACTGTTATAAAAACAATTCATGAAATCAAACACTTATAACAAAGTGTTTATGTATATTTCAGTAGTACGCGTAACAATCACTACTAAATTCCCCACTATCCATGATAGTGGTTAACAAAATATTTTTATTTTTGAAAGAGGCTACAAAATTATTTTAGAAAAATCGCATATTTTTTAACATAATAAAAAAAGAAGGGCTTTTTCTATAAACTTTAACTTAAAAAAATTTGTAAAAGAGCATTATAAATTACTTTTTTACAATTTCAGTGTTTGTTTACTGAGCTTTAAATTTCTTCATTTTATAATGTGGGGAAAAGTAAAGAAATAGTTATTGCTGCTTTAAAGCAGATTGTATTTTCAGACGCTTTAATGAAAGGCAAAAATTATTATAATTTCAAGTCAATAGACTGTTTTTGTCGGATAGACATATAACTAAAAGATATTTATTGGGTGTGAATGCGAGTTTTGAGTTGGCGCAATCAAGGAGTAATGAGTATGAAGCCACGAGAAAATATGGTGCGATTGAGGATGTTTCAAGTGCGTGGAAAACGCCGTGAAATTGCACAGCTTGAGATGATGATCGCAGAATTTGAACGAATGGTGTTAGAGCTGGAAGCACAGATTACTCATGAAGAACGTAAATCTGGAAACAATGATGTTCACCATTTTGCTTATTCTGCTTTTGCGCGTGCAGCGCGGCAAAGACGTGATAATCTGATCAATTCAATTCGTGATTTACAGCTTCAAAAAACAAACGCTGAAATTGCTCTCCATGAAGCTAATACAGAGCTGCAACGTGCACAGCTTTTGGAAGCACGAGAAAAGAAGATTGCTGCGGATGATGAGGATATTTTGATTCAATCTAATTCAATGGTTGGCTAATTTAACGGTTGGATGATAAAAGCAATTATTGAAAAATCCATTCTTTTAGATTTATCTTTTGGGTATAGTATAAAACAGCCAAATTTTTATCAAATTTGGCTGTTTTATAAGTTTTTTTATGTTATCGAATCGTAATCAATGGCAACTTAATGCCTGTAGTTTTGAATCTTGGTCGTTCGTAATCCCGCTAAACCGTGTTCATCGATCAAACTTTGCCATGAAAGAAATTCTTCTACAGTCAAAGTATAACGTTGGCACGCTTCGTCAAGACTTAACAATCCACCTCTGACAGCCGCAACAACTTCAGCTTTGCGACGAATCACCCAGCGTCGTGTTGTTTGCGGCGGTAGGTCGGCAATTGTAAGCGGACTTCCATCTGGCCCAATAACATATTTCATTTGTGTTTTTATCAAATTGGTCATTCGTATCCTCTACCTTTAGTCAAGGACTTGATTCGTTTATAGAGCATGAAATTTAAAAAAGAGCTAAACACGCTGAAAGAAAAAATTAATAAAGTGATTGAGCACGTAAAAAGAAGCTTAAGTGAAGTGTGTAGAAGAGCTTCTTGTAATATTTTTCAGATTTTAAAAAGAGCAAAAAAGGTTTTCTCCCAAACGATTGCCATTATGCCTTATTTCTATCATTCTTTTTTGTTTGCAGCAGCCTTTAAGAAAGTAATGCCTATGGTTGTGGAAAAGATAAAAAAACAATATAAAGACAATCAATCGTGTAAAAGTGCTGAAGAGCGTACATCAAAATGTTAACATATGGGTAGCCATTAAACAGAGCATTAAATAGAGAATGAATACATGTTTTTAAATAGTCTTGATTTACCAGGACAACCTGAGGATTCTCGCATTGTTGTTGCAATGTCGGGAGGGGTTGATTCATCGGTTGTTGCAGGTCTTTTGAAAAAGGAAGGGTATAATGTTATTGGCATTACGTTGCAGCTTTATGATCATGGGGCAGCAACGCATCGGGTGGGGGCATGTTGTGCAGGACAAGATATTGAGGATGCTCGCCGCGTTGCAGAAACATTAGGAATACCGCATTATGTTCTTGACTATGAAAAGCGTTTTCGCGAAGCTGTTATTGATCCTTTTGCAGAAAGCTATGCTCATGGAGAGACACCAGTACCATGTATTGCATGTAATCAAACGGTTAAGTTTGCTGATTTATTAGCAACAGCACGTGAATTGGGGGCAGATGCTTTGGCTACGGGACATTATATTCGTTCGCGTTCCCACGGAGCGCATCGAGCACTCTTTCGTCCTCTCGATAATGATCGTGATCAGAGTTATTTTCTCTTTGCAACGACACAAGAACAGATTGATTATTTGCGTTTTCCACTTGGTGACCTTCCAAAAGCCCGCGTTCGTGAAATGGCAGCAGAAATGGGATTTGTGGTTGCCAATAAGCATGATAGTCAGGATATTTGTTTTGTTCCACAAGGAAAATATTCAGATGTTATCGCAAAACTGCGTCCAGAAGCCGCTAATCCTGGCGTTATTGTCCATATTGATGGAAAGATTTTAGGTAAACATTCGGGAATTGTTAATTATACGGTTGGTCAACGGCGTGGTATTGGGGTGTCAACGGGTGAAGCGCTTTATGTAGTTTATCTCGATGTGGAAAATGCACGTGTTATTGTTGGACCGCGTGAAATGTTAGAAACACATAAGCTTTTTTTACGTGATGTGAATTGGCTTGGTGATGAGTCGTTAGATAATTTCCCTTCTCAAGGTATTGAGGTAGCTGTAAAGGTGCGTTCAACGCGTCCTCCTCACCTTGCGCGCTTACATTATAAAGAAGGTATTTTTTCCGTTGATTTATTGGAATGTGAAAATGGTGTGGCACCAGGGCAAGCTTGCGTTCTTTATGATGGAAATGGTCATGAGGCGCGTATTCTTGGGGGAGGATTTGTAACACATTCAGAACGTGCGGCCGATACTGAAATGATGTTGAAGCGCGTTTTATGCAATCTTGAAACAAAAGATTCTGTTTCCTCTGAACTAAAACAACAGCTTCATAAAACATAGTTGATTGATTTATAACGATAATTTTCAACCTTAAACTTGAATGAGAGACTTCCAGAAGGTTTTTTCATTGAGAGTTTGTTTTATGATTGGATCCATCAAAATTATGTCTTTTGCACGTCATGAGCGGGGTTAGGGGGTGGAAAGTATTGATAAGAAAAATATAAAATGTTTTTTAATCAATGCTTTCAAATGCTAGGGAACAGCAACATTATTGGGACTGATAGATAACATACAACATCGGATATGTTTTACAACTTAAAGTGTTATCATCTTTAGTGGTCAAAGTTGGTAAAATGGGCAAGTGCAATACCTGAGGCTGTGGCAACATTAAGGCTGTCAAAACCGTTAGTCATGGGAATACGTAAGGTTTTTGATTGTTGTAGTATATGGGGCGGTAAGCCATCGCCTTCTGTTCCAAAAATAAGTGCCATTCTTTTAGTTTTGTTGGCTTGCTTGAGAGTGTGTGAAGCAGAAGGGGAGAGTGCATAAAGATGAAAGTTTTTATCCTTTAGAGCAGCTATAATGTCATTTATATCAGCGTTTTGCGTATAGGGTACTTTTAAAGCAGCGCCGGCAGAAACTCTTATTGATTTACGATAAAGTGGATCGCATGAGGTTTTGTCGACAATAATGCCATTACTGGCAAAGGCTGCTGCATTACGAAAAATTGATCCCATATTATCGTGATTCGAGATACCACATAAAACAAGAATCAAAGCTTTTTCTGGAAGATGTTGTAGAAAACTTTGTAAGGATGGCAGTGTTTTGCATTTACCAATACCCAAGACACCACGATGAACATGGAAGCCGGTGATATTATCCATGACTTTTTGTGGAACACAATAAATGGGACATAGAGGCTGTGTTTTTTCTAAAAGCGGTAGAAGTCTAGAGAGACGGTTTGCTACGATGAGCAGTGAGATGGCAGAAAAATCTTTCGAGTGCAGTAATGCGGACAATGTTACTTTGCCTTCAGCAATAAATTGATGTTGCCGTCCAACAAGATCTTTTTCACGGATATTATGATAGGCTTTTAGGCGTGGATCATCTGTTTCATTGATTGTTATGATATTCAAATGCATGCGAGATTTTTAGTGCTTTTTTCTTATGATTTCCAGATGTTAGAATTTATTTTATTTAAAAAAAAGAGATAAAAAAACATTATTTTAAAACTTATGGTAGAATTTATGTTGACAATATACAACCATAGGTATAGTATAAAAACACTGGTACGGGATCATATATTTTTCTCGTATCGGGTGCAGTGTCTTGGGTCCCCGCTATTTCCCAAGTTCTGTATGCCCTTAATTTCTAAGGGAAAAGAATCTGGGTCCCCAATGCCCAGATTCTTTTTTTGAGGGTAGTCATTGTTTTTCTTTATTTATATCTCAATTTTTTAGTAAATCACATTTCAAAATGCAGTTGACCTGTAAGGTTACAGTAGAGTGCTAAGATATTTTTCTAAGGTTCAAAGATGGCTTATAGATGGGTTATAATGCGCATCATAAGACTGAAAAGCAATGCATGATCATGATACATTTGAGCAAAAAAGTTTTTCGTTTATGAGATGTGAGATGGCTTTAAGTTATTCAGAAAACGATTAATAATGAAGGTGATGTGTTTGATTGCTCTTGGGAAAGCTCTTTGTTTATTCTGTTCCTCTCTTCTTCCTTTATTGATTCTGTTTGTGTAACTGAGCAGTTTTTACGATAATAATGTGAGCTGAAGCGTTTATTGTATGCTGAAGCTTCTGTAATATTGAGGAAATATTGTCGATATGCCAAAAGTATAATTATATGGTTGAAAATATTAATCCCTTATTTCGTGAAGAAAAGGATGAGGTTCATGGATGTAAAAATCAATATACAAAGCTTAACTTTATACTCTATTTTTATTGCGTGTATTGTTTTTGCTTTGAAATATTGGGCATATCACATCACAGGTTCGGTTGCACTTTATTCTGATGCATTGGAATCAATAGTTAATATTCTTGCGTCATTGGCAGCATGGTGGGCTGTTAAAGTGAGTATGAAGCCAGCGGATCAGGATCATCCCTTTGGGCATCATAAAGCAGAATATTTTTCCGCAATTCTTGAAGGGATACTCATTATTATTGCGGCAATTGTTATTTTAAGAGAAGCATGGATAGCTCTTTCTACCGTTCAATTATTGCAGAAGCCTGGAATATGGCTTGTTATTCATCTTATTGCAACTGTCATAAATTGTATGTGGGGAATGGTCCTTATTTGGCAGGGAAAACATCATCGCTCACCGGCTCTTAAAGCTGATGGAGTCCATTTTATAACAGATGTTTTTACTTCGCTTGCAATTTTAATTGGTCTGATTGCTGGTTTTGTAGGAGGATGGGGAGTTTTAGATCCAATTTTAGCGATAATCGTTGCCGTTAATATTCTCTTGCAGGGATGGAAGGTGATTAGAAATGCTGTTCAGGGATTAATGGATGTCGGCGTTGAATTGAATGAAAGCATGCGGATTCGGGAGCTGATTTCTGCAAATGCATCTGGTGCGCTTGAGGTTCATGATTTACGGACGCGTGTTGCTGGGAGGGTTACTTTTATAGAGTTTCATTTGGTTGTGCCTGCTGTAATGCAGGTAGGAGAAGCACATAAAATTTGTGATAAAATCGAAGGTGTTCTTCAAAAAGAATTTGATAATGTGCGTATTTCTATTCATGTCGAGCCTGAAGATGAGGCAAAATTGCCTCCCGGTACAACGGTGGTACCTTTTATATAAAAAGATTTTTTTCAAATTGCCTGTCATGTTATGGAGATTGTTTTTTATGATGGGGCGATTCATACCTCTCGAAAATACAATGATACTCTTTCGTTGATTTAATTTTTGCATCAATCAATTATAAAAGGTTAAACAGAGTATTTAAGGCAAGATTTATTCTATTTCATTAAAACACTATCATTTAAGGTGGGGTGAGATAAGGTATATAAAATTTGATCTATTAAGTGTTTTTAGAGTGTGGAGTAAATATTCAAAATAGGGCTTGCCGGTATATTCTTGTGTAAGTGAATCTCATGAAATGGTTCGCCGCTTAAATTCACTTAAGAGAACGGATTGTTTACAAACTGTCGGGAGTAGATGTTTTGTTTCTTACGGCGAAGAGGAATGAAGCTTTCGTAATAAGTTTAATGAGATTTAATTATAAATTTTATATAAAAGTTATGAATAGAATTTTAAAGTCTGTGATCATAGATTAATCATCATTATTGTTGCTAATAAATGTGTTTTTTATCGATAAAATGTATTCTGTTTTGAGTGTTCTTTATTGTATGAAGGATGGGGGACTCATTAAAGAATAAAAAAACAAAAAATAATGCTCATAGCTCTACTCTTTAAAAGATATTATTGTCGTTGCTTTAGAAAATCGCAAAGCTGAACTAAAGAATTATGCTAAAAATAGAAACTGGTTTTTAATTGATGCCTTCATATTTTCATTCCAATCTAGCATCAAAAATTTTGCAATGACTTGTACAGTATTGGTGCATCCTAATCATAAATATGCTATCCTATCAGGGCTATTTTAATGTATAGATAACAAGAAAAAGCAAAGACTTTATGAGGAAAACAATGCTATAAAGTCAAAAATTTATACGCAATAAATTAGAAAGATAGATCGAATTTTTATAAAATACTTTATGAGACAACAACCAAACATATTTGGCTTTACTTTTACTTATTTTTACAAACGTTCGTCTATGTCTTTTACGTTATATTCGTAAAGACCAGATTAGTGGTAATCTATAGATACCCCTTGGTTGAGAATATGAAAGGAAAGCGTGATACTATAATAGAGTTTTGCCTATCTTTATCATTCAATTAGTAAAAGTGATTACAAATTCGTGATTTCTTCAAAAGTGGTTTTTTCATACCTATAAACAAAGTTAGATCAAAACGACTTTTTTCTCTAAAAATTGTAAACAAATATATTGTATCCATATAGCTTGAACGAAGTTAGATGTTGACATGAATAACTACAGTATATATTTGAAGAATAGGGAAGATATTTCATATCGCTATAATGTTATTAAAGAGCTCTTAAAACAATGATTCCTGGTGTTTTTTCAACATAATCCATAAAAGGAGAATCAACGACTTTTTCGTTTGCTTTTCGTGAAGAAGTATTTCTTAACATTGGACCTTTATCTGTCATGATAAAGAAGCCCACATGTGTTACATCCAATCCAGAAAGTTTCGTATAAATACCAATGAAATCACCAGACTGTAAACGACCTATAACCGCCTCATTAATAAAGTTACTTGGAATATATGTAATCGTGCGTTTCACAACTGGCAACCCAGGTAGATAGCTTCCACCATCAGCTTTTTTATTGAGATATTTTTCTATTTTTATCGCATGGGGACTTATTTCAGCGGTAATATCAGTAGCGAGTTTATATTCTCTATAAGCCCAGTCTGTAAAAAAATGTTTACGATTTAAAAAATGAATATTGCCGTTAATATAACGCGTTTTTATGACGTTATTTATGAATTCCGTTTGGGATGTTGATTTGCGCAATGCTTCAACATAATCCAGATAAGTGAAGCAATCTAAGCCTCTAAAATCAATAATCAGTTTTTCTGGTATATTTTCTGAGCCATGTAACATATTTGCTTGGTAAGGTGTCCCTAAAAAAGCTTCAGAAAGAAAGTCAATTAGTGCTCCTTTTTCCTGATAATTTGTTTCTGAACGTTTTTTGAGAAGAGCGTTTAATTTATTTAGAGTATAAGGATCTAGGTTTACGTTGGTTGTTTGTTGTGTTTTTATTTTATTTCCTAAAATACTCTCTTGTGAATCAGAATCCTGAACATCACATCCCGTTAGCAACATTACAATGAGAACTAATAGGGATATTTTTCGCATTCTATACACCATTTTTATATTAACAATTCATGACTAACTATTTCTAAAAGTGCCATTTTTTTTAAATGCGTATCATGATCATCGTTAGATTTAACGGTAGCATATAATCATGGTTTTTAAGGTTACACAAATTGCAAGCAATATGAATAGTTTCTAAGATTATAGAATATTTCTCTATAATATACTTATTTTTTAAATAAAATGATTGTCAAATAAATATTTTTAAAAATATGACGAGCTTTTTATGTTGTTAGGCTATTCGGGTAATGCTGCTTTAATCTTATAGCACATTCTGAGGGTAAGAAAATTTTTTAATAGCTTATCGTTTAAAAGGTTTCAATTGCTATAGGATATCTAACGTATCAAATGGAATTGAGATTCCTGAAAACGGTGGTATGAGAAGGGGAAATGATGTCTGATAAAATCCATTATAATGTCTCTAAAACTATTGGAAATACTCTGTGTTTCATGAAGTCTTGTTTATGAGTTTGTCGTACAAATATTTTTTATGCATTGATAATGATACACCAATTAAAACGTAATTTTATAGTTTTATCTTGACAATTACTTAAATTTTTACTTTGTTATTATTTTGTATGTGACAAGTATATGGTATAGAATACTTTTAAAAGGAAAAGGGAGTAAAAAGATAGCGGGGGAGTAATTGTATGCGTAAAATAGTGTGTATGTTATGCAAGACCAAATGCTCAATCCGAATTTTGTTCAGCGTGGGCTCGTTTTAGTGTTCATCACTTTATTGTTAGATATTCTTGGCATTGCAATCATTTGTCCTGTTTTGCCTGAATATTTTTCTCAATTAACTGGAAAAGATGTCAGTACATCTTTTGTAGAAAGAGGAAAATTACTAGCAGCTTATTCAGTGATGCAGTTTTTGTTTGCTCCTTTTATTGGCAATCTCTCTGATCGTTATGGTCGTCGTCCTATTTTGCTTCTCTCTATTATCTGCTTTGCTCTTGATAATCTCATATGTGCTATAGCATGGAGTTATTCTATGTTATTTATCGGGCGTCTTTTGTCAGGGATGAGTGGTGCTAGTTTTGCAACTTGTACAGCTTATCTTGCGGATATATCCGATGATAAAACCCGTACACGCAATTTTGGCCTGTTAGGCGTTGCATCCGCATTGGGGTTTATTTTAGGATCGTTTATTGGTGGTTTTTTAGGTCAGTTTGGTCCGCGTATTCCGTTTTATTTTGCTGCTGGTTTTTCACTCATTAATTTTATTTTTTCTTGGGTTATGCTTCCAGAAACTCTTTCTCTATGGAATAGGCGCTTTTTTGATATTAAGCGGGCAAATCCCTTAGGCGCTTTTTGGCACCTGAAACAATATCCGATGGTTCTTTGGGTGTTATTGGTCTTTTTTCTTTATTGGTTAGCGGAATCTGTATGGTTAAGCATTTGGGCTTTCATTGCAAAAGAACGCTATGATTGGAGTTCTTTTTCTATTGGGCTCTCCTATAGTGTTTTTGGGGTAGGCCAATTTATAGTAGTCGCTCTCATTTTGCCTTATTTTTCTAAACGATGGAGTGATTGGCATATTGTTATAGTGGGGCTTTTGTTTGCCTCCGTTGCTATGCTAGGCTATACATTCGCGACGCAGGGATGGATGGTTTATATGGTTTGTGCGTGTACAATGCTTGAATATCTTGTTCATGCACCTATACGTGCTATTGCTTCAGCGCGGGTACCGACAAATGTACAAGGAGAACTGCAAGGAGCGATGACATCTGTTATTTCGTTAAGTTTAATATTTGGTTCTGTTTTTTATGTGTTTCTTTTTGAATGTTTTACAGATAAAAATGCACAGTTTTATTTTTCTGGTGCTCCTTTTGTTGGTGGCTTTTTTCTTCTTGTCGTTGCGACAGTTATTTTTGTCTTGCGGGTACGTTAATTTGTTGAGGGGAGCTGGTACGTACTATTTTGATAGAGAATGCACAAGATAAATAAAGTACATCATTTTATAGGCAAAAAGTTTTTTGTGATATTGTTTGTATAGTAGAGTCCGTATTTTTTCTATTGCTTGCAAATTAATATCCAGTGCTAATGCAGCAGCATATTGAAAAAAGAGATTAAAACGTATCTGCGTTAGATATATCAGTACTGTGCGAACAATTCCAAATTTTATATGGCAAATTGGAAGTAAAATATTGCGTATATTTGTTTGCATCACTTCTGGAATCGAAAGAAAAACTCATTTTTGAAGAATATAAAGTTGCAAAATTGAAAAGTCGTTTCCTGTTTTGCCATCACTTTTTTATTGGGCGTTACAGTTTTCAAAACCATCTACGGTAATATCTTTAAAAAAGTAGAGATTTGTTGCATGGTCTCACACTTTAGTTTTTTATTCTTTAATAGGAATTATGCTTCTCATGCAAAATAGAATGCTTAAAATTGTATTGTGAATCCAATACTTATTTGAAGCAATAGCTTTCAATGCGTTTGTGCCAATTTCATGATAGTGCCAATAAAGAATATAAGGTAAAAGTCACGGTTAATGGTATAAGATCTGCTGTACACTGCTTACTTTACGTATATAAAAGATGCAGCACCAATCATTCACTTTGCTAGTTTCCAATGTTCCGATAGCTCTGAGCTCTTGGTACGGTTAGGTGCTTTACTCTTTTTAAAAATGGTTTTTATCGACACACTTATCTTGCTTAGGGGGAAGCCAATGATTTTGATGAATACAATTCTAAGAGGAGAGGTCATGAGAAAAATTCAAGTTATTCAGTGCTCTCATCTTAGTTGCAAAATGATAAATAATAACACTTATTCAATAAGTTGTAGGTATACAAATAATATAGTTGTGTATGGGAAGATGATATAATTTAAAGGAGAGAAGCTAGAAAGTGAGATATTTTATTTTAAGATATTTTTTTATAATTCATAATGAGATCACAGAAATGCTGAAAGAGGTAGTGGCTATCTTGTGGTCCAGGAGAAGCTTCGGGGTGATATTGAACAGAAAAAACTGGTTTTCCAATGATTCGAATACCACAGTTTGAACCATCAAAGAGAGAAATATGTGTTTCTTGAACATGTTGTGGTAAAGAGGCAGAATCTACGGCGAAACCGTGATTCATCGATACAATCTCAACTTTTCCAGTGTTGAGGTCTTTAACTGGGTGGTTGGCACCATGATGTCCTTGGTGCATTTTCACGGTTTTTGCACCAACCGTAAGAGCGAGAAGTTGGTGACCAAGACATATTCCAAAAATTGGTAAATTATGATCAATTAATGTTTTGATCGTTGGAACGGCATATTGAGCCGTAGCTGCGGGGTCCCCTGGTCCATTAGAAAGAAAAACGCCATCAGGGTTCATTGCTAGAATTTCTTTTGCAGTTGTGTGGGCAGGTACAACAGTAATGCGTGCTTTTTGTGTTGCCATAAGGCGAAGAATATTGCGTTTAATACCATAGTCAATTGCAATGATATGAAGATTGTGCACATTATTTGTACCGTATCCTTTATTCCAGCTCCATGGTTTTTCATCCCATTGTATTGATGATTGAGATGTCACGTCTTTCGTAAGGTCAAGATTGACGAGACCGTGCCATTTTTGCGCACGTTTCTTTAATGAAGGAATATCAAAAATTCCATTAGAATCATGTGCAATGACAGCATTTTGCGCACCTTTTTCACGAATAAGAATTGTGAGCGCACGTGTATCAATACCACAAAGTGCAATAATTTTACGCGTTTTAAGCCATTGATGAAGATTTTCATTGGCACGATAATTTGAGGGATGTGTAATGTCTGCCTTGAAAATAGCGCCAACAGCACCATGACAATTGAGAGGGGAGAGATCTTCAATATCTTCACTATTTGCCCCTACATTTCCTATATGAGGAAAAGTAAAATTAACGATTTGTTGTGTGTATGACGGGTCTGTGAGGATTTCTTCATAGCCTGTGATAGCGGTGTTAAAACACACTTCAGCTTCAGCGATACCTGTAGCACCTGCTCCTTTGCCTTCAATAACGGTTCCATCTGCTAAGACTAAGAGGGCTGTAGGTTTTTTGATACTCCAAGGGTGGCTGGGTGAAGTCGTTTGTATCATAGTATGTATCCACAATTTATTCTCTGAAAGGTATAATGATCAACTTTACACAAAAATCATACCTTTAACAGATGCTGTGTATATTATTCTGGTAATGTTTCGCTTGAAATAGGCAGTATAAGTACATTCCATGAAGAGGTAAAGTCTTGTTTTAGCTTTTCGAAGATCGAGTCCTTAATTATTTTTTTATCCTCCATTGCAAGATGGATAAAGATTGGTTAAAAGGCTTTTTTTCTTGAACAAAATTGGATAAATTTATGTTGCGTAACCAGATTGATGGGGCTCTTAGGGCTGCTTTGAAAGCGCAAGATAGTGCGCGTCTTGCTACACTTCGTTTAATGAATGCTGCAGTTAGGGATCGTGATATCCTTTATTATGATCAAGGAAAGTTAGAAGTGGATGATCAGCAGATACAGTCTGTTTTCACTAAAATGCTTCAACAGCGTGAAGAATTGATGCGAGTCTATAAAGAGTCTGGTTGCTTGGAATTGGCAGAGAGAGGACAAGCAGAAATAGAAGTTATTCGTGAGTTTCTTCCTTATCAACTTAAGGAGATGGAAGTAGAACAGGTTCTTTGTGAAGCTTTGGCACAAACAAAAGCTGAAAAATTACGCGATATCGGCAAGGTGATGGCATGGCTTAAGGAACGGTATGCGGGGCAAATGAATTTTTCTAAAGTGTACAATAGTCTTCGTAAAAAATTGCAATAGATTTTATTAATTCAAGGGGATTAGAAAATATTTTTTATTGTGCGTCGCCTTTGTAAGTCAGTAGGATGTTGATAAATCTCATTTATCTTGTACATACATACTATTATTAAAAAATATTTTTTTGAAATAAACGAATCTTTTTTAGAGTCCATAGAGCAATAAAAACATCTTTTATGTATTATATTTTTCCTGTTCTTCAAAGCTGTTAGATCATTAACAAAAAAAATTATAGAGTCTCTACTTTTTAAAAAAGATCTATTGTCTGCACTGTTAAAAATTTTAAAATAGGACGATTAGCTAATTGATACAGATTTCCAATTTTGGGAGTGTGTTGTTGTCTTTTTTGCTGTTTCAAAGCATTTTTTTGATAAAGAGTTGCCGTATTTTTTAGAGTGGTGATTATTCGGCAAGAAATTTAAATGTAGATGATATTTATCAATATGGTGTGTATCTTCTTAATTCAAGCGCTGGTTTTAATGATAAGAAAATCAGAACTTTAAAATGTTTTTTCTATAGAAGATATTTTTAAACTGAGGGATGAAATGAAAAGATATTTTTAAAATAAGTCTTTGTTTGTAATGTGTTTTGAGCTGATTTTGAAATTCTTTTCTCTGATTAAATCCCTTATAAGCTATATAAAATCTATAAATTATGCAGAATAAGATGAGTACCCTTTATTTGTGGGGATACAGTGGTGAATCTGTTAAAAATAGTTCAGTTAGCAACAATGGCTTACCCGTTAACCGCAAACGGGAACGGCGTCCCCATAGCACACCTTGTTGACCAATATGAATGTAATCGCGGGTTAATTTGTCATGGTTAAATAAATAATGTCCTAGAGGTACAGTTCCCAAATGCATCAAGGTCTGATTGTGTAGGAGGGTTTCTTGCGGAATTACAGTGCGTCCAAGGAGCCAAGGTTTATTATCTCCCATCAATATGATTTCGCGTAGCCAATAACGCGCACTTTCGGGGAGATGTTCTGCTTCGTCTGTTAATTTATCTCGCGTAATAAAACATTCGCGTTGTGGTTGAACTTGGAGGCAGGTACAATATTTCTTTAATCGAAGCGTCATTGAGCCCGATTCCATGAGCCAATCGCGAATGTTTTCTGGTATTAGAGGATTTTGATCAGAGAGCCACTTTAGAGGTGGTAAGATGAAATCTTCGAGATCAAACATCATTTTACTCCACATTTAAAGTCTTACTCCATATGTTATGTTGGGCGAACTAAATAGATAGCTCTATTCTAATACAAGGAGTATAAAAGCAGCAAGATTTTAACAGGAAGATATGCGGGAAATACATATTATAGGATCATTTTCATTAAAAAAGCAAAATAAGGTATTATGTTTTATCCAAGGCGCTTTCACACAATGCATTACGGAAATTTCTTTATTGCATGAGAGCAATGGGAAAAGTGTTTTGTGCTTTAAAATTCGTTTGTAATGCATATAAAAAATCATCTATGTCAGATGATATAAAGAGGAAACTTTAAGAGACACAAAACTTTATTTTATACTTTAGAAAGTGAAGAGATATTCAAACCTTTTGAATTGAGATGTAAAGGAGATCGTATTCTTTATAATCAAGAATTTTATAGTAAGCATATATTTTTGAAAACTTTAAAATAGATTATATTATTGAAATTGTAATAAATTACTTCATATTACAGAATGTGTAGTCATTTTATAATAAATTTATATTCATATGTATTTATAGTATATCTACTTTAGATATTCTTTTATTTCACAGGTTAGAGAGAATTTCTTTATCATTTTTTGCTTACCTTCTCTCTTTACTTCTTAAGAATGCAAAAGAGCTCTTCGATTTTTTCGGTAAAAAAGGTATTATTGATAAAGTGTATAGGATTTAAGTGCTGTGCGGTAGAATCTTTAATCATCGTTAGTGATTTTTGTAACCTTATGGATTGTTATTACAGTGAGATGAGCTAGATTTGCGCACACGGTACAAAAATAAGTTCGTATTTCGTTAAAATAACGCAACATATCTCTCCTGATATGCGTAAGTTTATATAGGTATGAAATGGTGCGTTATAAAGGTTTTTACTGCATTTCGTTTTAAAATACGGTGATGGTGTATGCCCAAAATTGCAGCTTAAGCATCTCACCATCATATCAAAACTGGTAACAACGAGTTACAGGGAAATATTTCAAACTTTTCTAGTTGTTTCCCAGTTTTTTATTGAATCCCTAAAAAGGTGTAAAAAAATAAATGCTCTATGATCGAATTTTTTGTCCTATCCATATAAGAATACAGGCTCCTATAAAACCTGAAATAAGATAGCCAAGCCAACCAGCAAAACTTACACCTAAAAGACTAAAAAGAAAGCTTGCTAGCGCAGCGCCAATAATCCCTAAGATGATATTTAACAATATTCCTGTTTGGCTTTTCATAATATACTGTGCAGCCCAACCTGCGATCCCGCCGATAATAATAGCTGCAATCCAACCGATGTTTGCATCTTCCATGATACTCTCCTTTGCCTGAATTTAAATTGTAACTAGAGTAAACTTTATAAAAATCAAGATTTATCCCTTTTTTATCCAGTGGAAAGGATATTTCTGTTAGAAATTTTACTTATTATTTTTCTTTATATTAAAATAATATTTACATTTATATCATAATAATACTTAACAAGCGTAAATATATAACACATTTTAATTTATAAATAAATTAATTAATTGAGAAATATGAATAAAAGAAGAAAATATTAGTGAAAATGCTTTAAGAAGTCATAAAGTTTATTTATAAGCTTTTTTAATCTCTCTCTTAAGTTAAAAAAAACAATTGTGATTAAAGCAATAAATAAGATGGATATTTAAAAGTTTGGAGCTTGCCAATTGATATCAATGATGTTTGAAATGAAATTAAAACTGTTTTGTTGACACGTTATAGAATGGCTGTATAGGTTGAGCTTCTACCAATTAGGCACACCAAAACGCAATTCTCTTGATATAAATGTTGCATTTTTGTGGGGCTTTGCATTCCTTATAGAGTATTTCTGTTTTTGCTGCTACTGTGGGGCAATTCCTTTTTACAAGGCGATTTTAGGTTGGAACCATTATACTCTTGACTTTCTCTTTGTGTGTTTAACAGTCTTGGTTTTGAGATGATGAGGCATTTTTACGTCTTTCTTCAAGAGTTCTATTCTACATGCTGCTTTGTTTATAATGTGCAAGCAAATGACTTTGAGTAATTCATCATGAATAGATTTTAAATGAAAGAAATTTACGATGAAGAAAGCTCATTTAAATTGTCAAATAATAAAATATTTTGATTAAATCAATATCTTGACCATATTCAAAATCGAGTAATCGATATGATGTCTTTCTTATTCAAGTTATTTAAAAGTTTAAGGTTTTTCTGTTTGTTCTTCAGCAGGGTTGCGTAGGCGAGAACTTTTAAGAAGCCCCTGTTCTTCTAAAATGGGGTAGATCATTGAGGTCAAAAGAGAGTTGATTTGTTTGAGGTCGCGGACAGTGTCGAGATGAAGACTGGATGATTCTATATTTTTGAGACCCCCTTCACGCAAACGTTTAAAATGTTTTAAACTCATCTCCTTTTCTAAGTTTCGTAGTTGATCTTTTTTTTGTACCAATAGGTGTGCAGTGTGTGTATCACGTGAGACGAGAACGTTAAATGCTATGTGCGCGTTGGCTAGTACAATGGCGTGGAAACGAAGGAGATCATTCCAGCCCTCACTGCTGAACTGTAAACCTTTTTGTTGTTTCTTTTTAACCAGCATCAGCATATTATGAATAATGATATCGCCTGCTTGGTCTAATTTTATACAGGCGCCTAGAAGTTCTTGCGTTTGAAGAGCTTCTTCGTCAGATAATTTTTGTCCCGCTAATCGTGCAAGATAAAGTTTGATGGCGATATGTTTTTTGTCCAATATGGTGTTGAGTTGGTTGAGTTCACGAATAATATTGGGATCAGGATTTTCATAAAGTCCCATGATTTTTTCTAGCATGATGTCTACAAGATCACAAATATGAATGACTTCACGCATGACATTCGAGAGAGCGAGAGAGGGGCGTTCAAGCACACTGTCATCAAGAGCTGTTTGATCCGATAAATTGAGCGTTTTGTCGGCTTGCGTTTTTTTTGCACTTATATGAACAATTTGAGTGGTTAATTTTAAAACCCATTTTGAAAGCGGTATTCCAGCAAGGAGAATAAAAACATTAAAAATAATGTGGGCGTTGATCACTTGAGTAGGGGCGTTATTGCCAAGCCATGTGATGGGAGGGCGAAAGGAGAGAAATAAGATAAGTACAAGGATTGAACCGGCCCCACGCATGAGTAAATTTCCTAAGGGAACGAGGCGGGTATTAGGAGAGGCGTTGCGCGTTAAAAGTGGTGCTATAAGAGAAGAGCCAAAGTTGACACCAAGAACCATGACAACACAGAGTTGCGTATGGATAAGATCGTAGTTGGCAAAATTGACCAGCAAAATGATTCCTGCAATAGATGAATGTAATAGGTAGGTTAAGCCAGCAGCCAACAAAAAAGTGGAAACAGGATCGGTTGAAAGATAACGAATGATGCTAGGCAAAATTTCGCTTTCACGTAAAGGTTCTGTCGCTGTACTTATCATCTCTAAAGATAAAATTAACAGACCAATACCGATGACAATACGTCCTATTTGACGCCACTCACGTTTTTCTGTTGTCATGAAGATACAAGTGCCAATTAAAAGACAAAGGGGTACAACAAGTGTGAGATCATAGGTGAGAATTTTAACAACGATTGCTGATCCTAATTCTCCTCCGCGTACAGCCATAAGTCCCGCTACTCCAGAGACAAAACCAGATTCAACGAAAGAACCAACAAGGAGCGTTATTGCTGTAGAGCTTTGTAAAATCATTGCTGTAAAAAGCCCAAAACTTACCGCAAACAATGGTTTTGAAATGACGTGGCACATTTTATATTTAAGTCTGTCACCATAGGCGCGTTCAATTCCTGTGCGCACCATGCGTGTGGCCCAGAGAAGCAAAGAAATAGCGCCGGCAAGATGAAGGAGTACCAATGAACCATTCATGATACTTTATTCTTTCTCTGTTATTATGAGTATGTTTGCCTCAAAATTGATAAATTAAAGTTTATCGTTTTTATTTCGTTTTTGCTTTTAATACTTGATTAAAATCATAACCGCTTGGATTTTGAAAAACCTTTAGACCAAAACAGGGAAGAATGGAATAAAGGTGATCAAAAATATCACCTTGAATTTGTTCGTAGTCTATCCAAACGGTGGTGTTCGTAAAGCAATAAATTTCCAAGGGTAAACCATTTTCTGTAGGAGGTAATTGCCGTGCCATAAAGGTCATATTAGGGTTGATGTTTATATGTTGTTGTAGATAAGCAAAAACATAAGCACGAAAAGTTCCAATGTTGGTTAGACGGCGCGTATTGGCTAAGACATCATGATTTTTATCTAATTGAGCGTTCCATTGGTCAATTTCTGCTACTTTTTGCGTGAAATAATTTTCTAATAAATTAAATCGGGAAAGATATTTTTGTTCTTCTTCTGTGAGAAAATGGATACTTGATTGATCAATAAAAAGGGAGCGTTTGATGCGTCTTCCACCCGATTCTTGCATTCCACGCCAATTTTTAAAAGGGTCGGTCACAAGTTTACGGATAGGAACTGAGGTGATGGTGTTGTCGAAATTTTGAACTTTAACAGTATGCAGGGCAATTTCAATAACATCACCATCGGCACCGAGATTGGGAATTTCAATCCAATCACCAACGCGAACCATGTCAGTGGATGAAATTTGAATACCGGCAACAAGAGAAAGAAGCGTATCTTGAAAAATTAACATGAGAACCGCGGCCATTGCACCAAGACCGGAGAAAAGAATAAGAGGGGAGCGGTCAATCAATGTAGCGACCATTAAAACTGTCGCAACAGCAAAAAGTGCAATTTTAGCAATTTGAATATAACCTTTTATTGGTTTTAACCGTGCTGTTGGTCGTTGTTCGTAGAGGATGTTAATGACATTCAGACAGGCAGAAATTGTCAGAACAACAAAAAAGATAATGAAGGCGTTAGCAACATTACCGATGACAGTACTGAATGCATTGGGCAATGTTGGTATAAAATTAACACCAACCGAAATAATAAAGGCTGAAATGATATTCGCTATGTATTGAATAGCATTATTAATATCGATCGTTGTATTTTTGGGGAGAAAAGAAGAGAGTTTTTTTGCTCCGTGAATAAGTAATTTTCGTCCTAGAAAGTTGACTAAAAGGGAAAATATAGTAAGAATAATAAGCCAAGAAATAGCCTCTAACCACGGATATTGAACAATAAATTCGATCACTTTTCCACTCTCCATTTCTAAAATTATATGCAGTTAAGAGTTTAAAATTTTACAACTGCTTAAGAGGAAGTATTGGAATTATGCTCTAAAGTCGTTAAATATGCAAAAAAGAATTTTCAAACTCTGTGAGAGATAATGCGTTTTCCGCCCGATTTCCTTAATGAACTGCGTACTAGACTCCCAATTTCAACAGTGATTGGTCAACGGGTGGATTTTGATCCTCGAAAAAGTAAGCCTTCACGGGGAGACTTTTGGTGTTGTTGTCCATTTCATGGTGAAAAAACGCCAAGTTTTCATTGTGATGATCATAAAGGGCGCTATTATTGTTTTGGTTGTGGTGTAAGTGGAGATATTTTTACCTTTTTGTGTGAGCTTGATGGATTGCACTTTTCAGAAAGTGTAGAGCGTTTGGCTGATTTTGCGGGAATAAAACTCCCTATTTTGGATTCACAAAGTCATAAACGTCAACTGGAAAAAGCTGAGCTTTATGATGTGATGAAAATTGCTACAGATTTTTTTCAATATAATTTACGCGATAAAGGAGGTGCGCAAGCACGTCGTTACCTGGATGCACGTGGTGTGACACCAGAGCTCGTAGAGCGTTTCCGCATTGGTTTTGCACCGGTAAGGCGTACAGCTTTGAAAGAAGCTTTGAGTGCACGGGGCATTTCAATAAAGCAAATGGAAGAATGTGGACTTCTCACAGTGCATGAGGGGAGTGCGGATTCTTATGACCGATTTAGAAATCGCATTATGTTTCCTATCGAAGATTTGCGCGGACGTGTGGTGGCTTTCGGAGGGCGTGCATTAGAGAAAGAGACACGAGCAAAATATCTTAATAGCCCTGAAACAGTGCTGTTTCATAAAGGAAATATACTTTATAACGCGATAGCGGCTCGCAAAAATAGTCGCTTTGTTGGCGATGAAAAAAATCATTCACTCCTTGTTGTTGAGGGGTATATGGATGTCATTGCATTGACTAAAGCTGGTTTTGAAGGAGTCGTAGCGCCTTTAGGGACAGCATTAACGGAAGCGCAAATTGAGCTTTTATGGCAGATGGGGAAGGAGCCCATTTTGTGTTTTGATGGTGATGATGCTGGTTTAAACGCTGCTTTTCGTGTTGCTGATCGTGTGTTGCCTCTTTTAAAGGCTGGGGTTTGTGTACGCTTTGTTTTGTTGCCACAAGGAAAAGATCCTGATGAAATTGTTTGTGCAGGTGGAGCACAACTTTTTTCTTCTTTTTTGCAAAAAGCAATTCCTTTGAGTGAGCTTTTATGGTGGCGAGCTACCTATGGAAAGCATTTTGAAACTCCAGAGACACGAGCAACGCTAGAAAAACAACTAAAACAACAAATTTTTACGATTAAGGATGAAGATGTCCGTCGTTATTATTTGCAAGATGTAAAAAAACGCCTTTTTGATTTTTTTCGTCCCTCTTTTTCGAAAAAAAAGGGAGAAGGGCGATATGATCAATCTTCACCAAATAGGATCTTTAAAGATCAATCCTTTTCTCTGTTAGCAAATTCTGAAATAGTACGAAATTCTTCGCAATCTATTCCTTTGCGAGAAGCAGTGATTTTACTCACTTTAGCTTACTATCCTGAGTTGTGGTATGAAAATTTTGAAATTCTTTCTGAGTTAGAATTAAAAAATACTCAATTGATGTGCTTTCATCAAGCTATGTTGGAAATTCTTGGGAATCAACAGCTTCATGATAAAGAGACGATGGTTGCGCTCTTAGAAAAAAGAGGGCAAAAGGCTTTGTTAGAGCGTATGAAACATCTTGTGCAAAATATTGGTATGCGTATTATCTTTGGTAGAGCCCCTATAGAGGATGCACGTGCGATATTAAAACAAGCTGTCTACTTGCATCTTCAAGAACACCACCTACATAAGAGATTACAGGATATTAAAGAGCAACTTGTAGAAAATCCTAAGAGTGAGGTTTTTGATCTGCTTCGTGAGGTAAAAAATGAGCTGGAGCAGATGCAGGCAACAGAAGCGTTAATTGAAGGGTTTGGAAGTTGGTTGGATGAAAAAATAGACGGGAATACACAAGATACGGTAAAATGATTCGCTTTTTTAATGCGAATCAGTCACTTAAATTTTAGATGAGGAAGTTTATGGGAGTGACATTTTCATAAAGATGGCAATTAAATTTTAGGAAAAGCGGGTAAATTTTAGGAAAAGCGGGAAATTGGTTCTTACGATAGGGTACAGAGATTATCTCAGAAGGGCTGAGAGGTGTCGGGGAAACTTCTGGGGTTTTCCCGTGTTTTTGTCTGGATATAAAGTTTGTCTGGATGTCAGGGCATATACAAAATGTATTCTTTCCAATAGTAATCTCTTAAAAGGAAGTATATATGAGAAACTATTGGTAGATTTTAGTGAGAACAAAAAAACTGGTCACATGGAAACTGTGGTTACATGGAAACTGTGGTTACATGGAAACTGTGAAGTGATCGAGTGGAGTTATGGTATGGCAACAAAGGTTAAACAGAAAGATAATGCAGAAGTAACAAGCCAAGCGAGTTTGGATGGTCCTCTTCTTGATTTTTCTGATGATGCCATCAAGAAAATGATTAAACTTGCCAAAAAAAATGGTTACGTAACAATGGATGAACTCAATGCTGTTCTTCCTTCTGACGAGGTTACATCCGAACAAATTGAAGATATCTTGGCGATGTTCTCTGAGATGGGGGTTAATGTTGTGGATGATGAGGATGAAGTTGAGTCTGAAAATTATGAAGAAGAAGTTACGGTAGAGGGTGGTGATTTAGTAGAAGCCTCTAGCCACGCAATTGCAACGACAACGAATAAACGCGAAGTAACAGATCGTACGGATGATCCGGTGCGTATGTATTTGCGTGAAATGGGAGCTGTTGAGCTTCTTTCGCGGGAAGGCGAAATTGCCATTGCTAAGCGTATTGAAGCAGGGCGTGAGACAATGATTGCGGGACTTTGTGAGAGCCCTTTAACTTTTCAGGCTCTTATTATCTGGCGTGACGAGTTAAAAGAACAGCGTATTCTTCTTCGTGAAATTATTGATCTTGAAACGACGTATGCTGGTCCAGAAGCAAAGCAGGCTCCTGTTATTGAGCGAAGTGAAGTTAATAAGACAGAAGAAGAAAAAATGTCTTCTGGTATACGTAATATGGGGGAGAGCGCAGGAGAGAGAAACATTGAAGAAGATGATGAAGAAGATGATGACGATGTTAACTTATCGCTTGCTGCAATGGAAAATGAACTTTGTCCTCAAGTTATGGAAACATTGGATTTTATTGCTCAAACCTATGTGAAATTACGAAAATTACAAGATCAGCATGTTGAAAGCAGTTTGGCAGAGCGTAAAGAGGGGGCCCTTACATCTTCTCAGAAGAAGAAGTATATTCAATTAAAGGGTGAGTTGATTCAAGCAGTAAAATCTCTTTCTTTAAACCAAAATCGTATCGAAGCTTTGGTTGAACAGCTTTATGACATCAATAAGAGATTGATTCATAATGAAGGTAAGCTGAAACGGATTGCCAACAGCTATGGTATTGGCCATGAGGATTTTTTAAAAGAATACCAAGGGCGTGAATTGGACGCAGATTGGATGAATTATATTGCTGCTTTGCCTACACCTGGTTGGAAAGAATTTTCGACGCGTGAAGCAAAAGAAATCCAAAAACTGCGAAGTGAGATACAAAATCTTGCGCAAGAAACGGCTATTTCGATTGGTGAGTTTCGTCGGATTGTTATGCAGGTGCAAAAAGGTGAACGCGAATCAACAATTGCGAAAAAAGAGATGGTAGAATCTAATTTGCGTCTTGTCATTTCAATTGCAAAAAAATACACTAATCGTGGTTTGCAGTTTCTTGATCTTATTCAAGAGGGCAATATCGGTTTGATGAAGGCTGTGGATAAGTTTGAATATCGGCGCGGCTACAAGTTTTCAACTTATGCAACATGGTGGATTCGTCAGGCTATTACACGTTCAATTGCTGATCAGGCGCGTACTATTCGTATCCCTGTTCATATGATTGAAACAATTAATAAAATCGTTCGTACTTCGCGTCAGATTCTCCATGAAATTGGACGAGAACCAACACCAGAAGAATTATCTAGCAAGCTTTCTATGCCGTTAGAAAAAGTACGAAAAGTTCTTAAAATTGCAAAAGAACCCATTTCACTCGAAACGCCTGTTGGTGATGAAGATGATTCCCATTTGGGTGATTTTATTGAGGATAGGAATGCGTTATTACCAATTGATGCAGCTATCCAAGCTAATCTGCGAGATACGACAACACGCGTTCTTGCTTCATTAACACCGCGGGAAGAACGTGTGTTGCGGATGCGTTTTGGAATAGGGATGAATACAGATCACACGTTGGAAGAAGTAGGACAACAATTTTCAGTTACAAGAGAGCGTATTCGTCAGATTGAAGCAAAGGCACTTCGTAAATTAAAACATCCTAGTCGTTCGCGAAAATTGCGCAGTTTTCTCGATTCTTAAATAAAGGAATTCTTGTGCATTTTAATAAATCCCTCTTTCTTCTTAATGAAGGGGAAGGCGTGTCGCCATTGTACTTGGATGCTTTTTTGAGAAAAATATGGGAAGAATTGGAATAATCCAGAAATTTTACGATGTTTAATGTTTTTCTTAGCTTTTGAATTTTGTATTTTTCTTTCTGAAATAGCAAATGTAGGGCAAATACTGGTGTGATAGTCATTTGAAAAAATGAACGAAAAACATTATTCTGCGTGTAGTGGCTCGTTTCTTAAGAAATAGGATCTATTAAGAATAAACTTATATTGCAACATACGGACTTTTTGATGAGAAATGTGTATTCGTTGCGGAATTTTTCTATCATTTTAGGTGACGCATTTTATTCTTTGTCAGTTTATAAAGGGATGTTTCAATAGATTATGTTCATTTATATGCGCTATTTTTTGAATATTCTCTTTTTATTCAGATAGATTTTAAGACAACGGTTTAAAGCATACATTGAGTTGAATCTTTTTAAGAGACAGAAATAGATGAAATCATAGAAATTAAACGTTTCATTTTTTATAGATCGTCTTAATTAAAAAAGGTGTGTCTGAGTTTATGAGTGGAGAACTTCCCTTTTGGAAAGTAAAGAAATTAGAAGAGATTTCCATTTCTGAGTGGGAGAGCCTTTGTGATGGCTGTGGCCGTTGCTGTCTCCATAAAGTTGAGGACGATGATACGGGTGACCTTTATGCAACCAGTATTGCTTGTCGTCTTTTAGATGGGGAAACTTGTAGGTGTCGAGATTATGCTCATCGTAAATCAATTGTACCAGACTGTATATCGTTAGACATTACGACAGTTAAAACAGCGCGTTGGCTTCCAGAAAGTTGTGCTTATAGATTAATTTATGAGGGAAAAGATCTCCATTGGTGGCATCCATTGGTATCAGGAGATTGTCAGACGGTACATACAGCGCATATTTCTGCACGCGGACAGATAGAGGTTTACGAAGACGAATTATTATCTGAGGAAGATTATCTTCATCATATTACTGGTCTTCTATGTAAAGGCCAGTAATATGATTTTTTATACAACAGTTGGTGACTTAATCGATCGCAAAGACGACAGTGACGCTCACATTATAATTTAATTCACCACCTGCAAAATTTGTATTTGCGTAGCTTGCATCTGCTGCTCTACTCATGAGACGTGGTGTTGGGTGGTAATAATCATCCTTTTCATTGATTTCAATAATTTTTCCTAATTTTAAATCGGCTGCTTGCGCTATCGTTTGCGCTTTTTCAATGGCTTCAGTAATGGCTTTTTTACGTGCTTCTTGATAAAATGGTTTTGTATCTGCGTTGGTAAAAGTAATGCCGTTAACTGAATTAACACCTAGTGTCATCGCTTGATCAAAGATTTTACCAGCATTGGTAAGATCACGAATGCGCACGGTTAAAGAATTTGAAACATGATAGAGTTTTTCATTATTCTTTTTTTCGTGGTGTTTATCAGAAGTCGACTGATAAATGGATAAACCTGATGTTTGCAAATCATTTGCTTGGATGCCATTGTTTTGAAAAGCTTTTATAATATCATTGATGGATTGATTATTGGCAGCTAATGCCTTTTGGGCAGTTTTGTCATAGGTAACAACGGCTAGATTAATAATTGCCATATCCGGTGCTGCTTGACTTTCTCCGATTGCAGTCACTGTAATCGTTGCATTTTTCATTTTATTTTCTTCAGCGTAAGCACGTACAGTCAATGATGTGGCTAAGAGTGTAAATGCTAATATAACTGCTTTAACCAGAGAACCCTTCAGTGGTTGAATTTTCTTTTCTATCATATCTATACCTTTATATTTGTCAGTTAACTATTCTCTCATTTTTAAGAGTTCTTGTAAAGAAATTAGGGCGCAGAAAAAAAAACCAATAGAAAAGAGAAAAAGATGGATTATAATTCTTGTCAGCTCTTGTATCAAAGGGCATTTTAGTTTAGAGAGAAACAACCTATATGGGGCCTGTAGCTCAATTGGTTAGAGCCAGCGGCTCATAACCGCTTGGTTGGGGGTTCGAGTCCCTCCGGGCCCACCAATAGGGAAATGGCCAATAGAAAAATGGATAGCTTATATAAAAATTTTAAGATTCTACCTTTTTCGTTTTTTATTTATTTTCCTGTTTGTTCTAAAATTCTTTGTCATTGTTTGTTGCTGTTTTTTTCTATCAGTCGCTTTAATATAAAGTGATGGTATGTTTTTTGAAGTGCTCTCATTTAGAAACATTGTAGCATTTGGATTAACTGATATGTGGCACTATTTACTCTCTTAATTCATATACTGTTTTGTACTTTTTCTGTATGATGTTCTTCATAAAATAGAAGGCTAAAAGCTTCATTGGATAAGTTTATTTATGCTTATTCTGCAAATAAACAGATCCCAATAAAACAAATTTTAAAGATTATACCTGTTTAGAACAAATGGCTCAAAAAACATTTAGTGTAAATTTACTTTTTTCTGAGTGATGTTAATGTCTTTCAGATGTTCGAATAGCATTATCATGATGAAGGGTTGTATATAAAAGAATGTGGTCCATAGGCGATCGTATGTTTTGTGGGGTCAACGATGATAACATTTGTTGATATTTTCTTTTTCCCAAGAGAGGAGTTCTATTTGATTTTTGAGAAATATTGTTTACAGTGACGGTGGCGTGTTCTCTGAAAAGAATTTCATCAATTGTTCTTTGAAAAGTCAATTGAGTGATTGTTTCTATTGCTTTGCATCATCCAGATTTTATTGTAATAAGCGTTTTATTATTCTGTAAAATGTTTTCTATGATATTGGAAAATTCGTTACAATGCCATTTTCTGTTTTTGTGTATTTTTCGCTTAATGCTCAAATTATAGAGTTTTCATGTGATCCAAATTATTATTGAAGAGCAGAAGTCTTTTTTGATTTTACTCTCATAAGGGACTGGCAATATTTCCGTAAACCTAGCACTTTTTGGTATTGCTAACATTTTTCTCCTATTGATTGTGTAGAGTTTTATCTTTGTTATGAGTTTTCTCTCTTATGAAAAATTATTAGCAGAGAGGGTAAATTTTTTTGGAAAAGTATACGTTTCTTCAAAATCATACTTTGAAAATATAATTCTTCATTTACATAAGGGAATTTCCCTCTTGTTGTAAATTTGCAATACAATTTACGTACAAAGATTATGCGTGGTGATTCGTTTTATTTTTTAATAGTATCATTTTTGTTTATGATAGAAACTTATATTAGTATTCACAAGGTGCGTTTAGAGGGGAGGTTACCTATAAACGTGTTACAGAGTTCTAGGTAGTATAGCTCTGTTTATAAGAATTTATTCCTATAACATTGTTATATTCTTGCTTTGCAATATTGTTTAAAAAACATAGATGGTGCTATGTAGAATAAAATTGTGATATATTTTTTTCAAAAAAGCTTTTTCGTGTTCTCTTATATAGAGTTCAGGAGTGTCTTCAGGGATATTTTCACATTAGTTTGTTATTGGTCCGAATCACAAGATATGCGTAACATTATTCGCATTTTTGATAGATCATACCAATTTTCATAAGAAGATCTGGATCGTGTGATGCTTTCTGTTTCACTATGGTACATGACTAATAAAACTTCATCTGATTTTGTAAAATAAGTTTGTACACAATTGCTTCCATACTGCCTATTGCAAATATTTTTTTCTAGGGTATGAGATATATTTAAACGCTTTAGCGTTATATAGTTTGACTACATGGAGTATAACTATGAAGAATGATAAAAAATTTGAAACAACTTTATCTGATATTATTGTGAAATGGGAGTCTTTATCGACGTCTCAAAAGCAAGCGATATTGGATAGAGTAGAAAATTCTACAGATTCTGCTCGTTCAACAGAACATTTAAAGCTTCAATCTTCTTTTTATCTCCAGACGAAATCAAAGTTATGAGTTTTAAGTCTTCATCGGAGATGTTGAAACCAGTTATTACATATATGGCACTAGCATTTCCCAGTGTGTTCAAAATAGCCATGAGTTTATCTACTGAAGGCCTCTTTCCTCCATTTATCATTTGTTGGACGTAATTTTGTCCACAGCCTGCAGCTCTGCTTATTTCAATCATTGTTCGTCCGTCACTTTTAATCAATTCAACTAAGCGTTGGAACCAATCTTTTTCAGTCTTTGTCATTTTTAGACCTTTACATATTTACGCTATAGCGTTAATATTGCGTTGCGAATCCAGAATATATGATACAAGGAGCGTGAAAATATCCATGTGTAGCTCTTCGCTAATGAAGCATATAGAGTTGTTTTTAACTAATAACAAAATGTCCCCATACACTTTCAGATTCGAATCAATAAAAAATGGTTGCTTAGTTCCACGGTTGTGAAAAAATAAATGTGTATACCAGAAACGGCAATACACACTCGTATGTTTATGAGACTTCACTGTGATAGTATACGTAGCAGCATTATAAATCAAGATATACCCCAACATCAGAATTTGTAAAAAGAATTCTGCTTTGAGGGGGTGTGTGAGTATAACGAAGCTTTAGAGCCTTAAGAGATAGGATAATGGCTGTAGAAAAAATGTAAATTCATAGGCAAAGAATACTGATTTCTCTTTTATTGTAATAAATTAGATCACTATCAGATAGTATATCGTATATATCCGTTAAAAAACTTGGGAAATATCAAAAAAGTGATCTTGGATATTTTATTGAACAGGAAGGTAATCTGAGTCACAAAGGTGGTTGTTTGGTAGGGTGTATACATTCGATCAATGCCCTTATGGGGATGAATGTGTTTTAAGGCAGCTGCAGTTTATAATGAAGTCTGTGTTTACAATGATATTGTTATTTATAACAATGCATTAACATATGGTTGTGTAGTCGTTCGTAAGAGTTTGCATGTTTATGAAAGATAAGAACTTTATAGTTATTTGAATATGAGTGGAGATGCATATGTTTATGCTAATGCGGTCTTTTTTGATCAAGTTTTGAATGCTCAATGTATTGAATTTTATGGTGATACTCGTGATTGTAGAAAGGCTCGAGTTTATAGTGATGCTTTTTTATGGTGATGTAAAGATTTTTTGGAAGGCAAAATTTTACAGAAATGCGGTGCTTGGTGATACTGATGATTTTTGTAATAATGAAAAACTTTCATATATAGCCGCATTCCACATGGCGTAAAAAAGGAAGATAGGAACGATTTGGGCAGGGCATGTATGATTGCATTGCGTCGTTAGTTTTATTTGACGTTCCTTATTTTTTGTTTTTTGTGTCAATAAATGTGTCGCAAATAATTGGTGTAAGCGTGTAGATTTAGCCGTTTTCAGAGATTTTTTTTGCGTCATTTATCAATGGCTTTAATAGAGAAAATAAGAATGCCAAGAGTGATTGTTCACACTTGGAACATGCAGTTTATTGCATTCTTTTTTTGATTGAGGATGAAACAAATTAGTCAAGATGATCACTTGAGCGACAATTAAGGGAGATCCAAATGAGTGTAAACGAAATTTTATTGGGAGCAATGGTTGTTGTTTTGTTGTGCAGTGGGGTTATATTTCGGTTTTTTTTATATTATCGCCGTCAAGTGAAAGTTTTAAAAGAGGAATCTAGAAGAATAAAGCATGAGTTTTTAAGAGATTCTATGAAGATGACTGAAGAACGAGATAGAGCTATTAGAGAGCAAAGTATGGTGATTAAAAGACGTGACCAAGCAATTGAAAAACTGAAAAAACAAATTAAACAATATGAAAAAAATGAAAAGAAATATCAAAAAATGCTTAAATCATGAAGATGATAAAGAGTGATTGTATTCATATTTTACATTAAAGGGCTTGGAAATGTGTTAGGAAGATTGGAATGACGAGAGAGATAAACTTTAATGAAGCCAATTATGGTGCTGATGGAGAGATTGTATTGAAAGAGAATATTCAAATTTACTCTGATTTTATGAAAACCTTTAAGTTTATAAGACAGAGCGTCTTTGATTATAAAATAAGAGTTTATGATGATAAACCAGTTTATAGGTATGCTGGTTATTAAAAGGCGCGTCTATACAATCCAGTATTCTAGAAACAATTTTGCACGTTCCTTTTAGATATAAGGTATAAATGCTACGATAGTTTCAGCTAATATGTCTAAAAAATTGCATAATAATAGAAAGAAAGAGATATTTTCTTTTTATGAAGATGAAATGGGTAAGTTAGTTATGATTATCAAATGCAGAAGAGGAATATGAACATAAAAGATATTAATATTCTCATTGATAAATTATCTTTATGTGTGTTTATTTTTATGAAAAATACAAGACTTAAGAGACTTTCTTTTTGATAAATGCTATAGAGACTTAAGTATGATTGAAAACCAGCATAATAATCTGCAAGAATGTGATTGTTATTTGTGAGTATTAGAAATAATACAAAACCTCCTCCCATTGAGGGAAAAACGATAACTTCTTATTTGTCACAAAAGCAACTCAAAATCCACCATTACACAAAATAAACGTTTGTTTTAATGGTAAAGAACGTCAGGACTGTAGTTCTCTAACAAGAGCCTTATGTGTAATTTCTTTGATTTGTTCAATATTGATTAGGATATCTTGTTTTGTTGGATAACCTTTACTAGAAAAAGCAATTTTTTGTGCATCTCCTGAGATTAAACGCCAGTACCATTGATTATGAACTCCTTGAAACACCTCAAAATACATGCTTCCCACCTCATAAAATAGCTGATAATTTTCAGGATAAATATTTAACTAATCCGTTTGTGAATACTAATGTATGCCTCTATAGGAAGTCGTCAATATATTCCCCTTAAATTTTCTGACCTTAAAAAATAATTTCTATGAGAGCTATTATTCTTTTAACAAGAAAAAAATTCTTGTCAATAAGATATGAATGAGAATTTTATACTATAAAATTATTTTTTTTAATTTAAAGACACTATACTTTCATTTACAATGCGAATATTTTTATTGTCATTACAAAATTTCACCAGCATGGATAAAGTAAAAAATATTCTTCTCCATACTGGTAGAGTTTTATCATTTCTTGCTTTTTCTTTTGAAACAGACGTTTATTGATTAGCTATAACCTCTTTTTGGGATACGCTTCGAATGAGTAAATCAATGAATAAGCTAAGGGTATAAGAATTGACCATTTTAGCTTTCATATCGATCAGAGAGGTTGTAGTTTTAGGGTTAAGGCCATTTGATAAACCTTGTCTTGACAAATATTGCTGCAATTTTTCATAAGAACTGTTGATTTTTTCTTGATTTAGTTTTTCATTACGATCACTATTGGCAAGTGTTTCTTCCAGTCCTTCGATTTTTTTAATAAAATAATTCCAGTCAAAATCACCTTTTGTATATTCGGTGTCAAACATTTTTCCTTGACCAGTTAAAAGCCAATTAATATTGACACCATATAACGTGCGGTATGTTTGTAAGACACTAAGATTGGGTTCTCTCTCTCCACGCTCATAAAAAGCAATGGAGTTTTTTGTCATGCTAAAATTTTTAGCTAAGGTTTCACGCGATGGATCACCTAAAGCAAGACGTACATAACGTAAACGTTTTCCAAATATGGTTTTTGATTCAGTTTCAGGACGTGCCACGAATTATCTCCCTCAGTAAATCATCATGGTATAAATCATTAAATAATAAAAGCACACTATGTATTAATATTATATGATATAATGTCAATATTTACAGCTTTAATTTCTCTTTATTTTTTATTTTCGTGGATAGAAAGAAATCTTTCACTTATTATATTGACAATTGATATTCATTTCAAAACAAAATTCTTTGTTTGCTACATTTGTCTCTTGCTTTTTTTGAGAGAATTTTCATGTAACTTTACCATATATATACATTCTATACACCTCTGCATCAATAGATGCAACTTTAAAGAGATGCAAAGTTTGGATTTCTGGGTGTGCTTTAGATGAATTAGAAAATAGACTTTGAGGAATGATAATGGCCCTATTACGCTATTTTGGGTTTGCTTTTTTTTTCACGATTATTGGTGTCTTTTTAGGAGGGGTTATTGGTTGGTTTGAAACGGACAGTATTACTGGTTTTCTTAAATATTTTTTTATTTGCTTTGTTTTAGGAGTTTTGGAAATTTCTTTATCTTTTGATAATTCTATTATCAATGCGCGTGTTCTTGGTAGAATGGATCCCTTGTGGCGTCGTCGTTTTCTTATATGGGGCATTTTGATAGCTGTATTTGGGATGCGAATTATTTTTCCATTATTGGTGGTTGTCGTTGCTGTTGGGATTAATCCAATTGCGGCAGTCAAATTAGCGATATGGGAACCACATCGATATGCTGAAGTTTTAACCGATGCGCATATGGGGATTGCTGCTTTTGGAGGAACTTTCCTTATGATGGTTGGCTTAAAATATTTTTTTGATTCTGAAAAAGAGGTACATTGGCTTAATGTTATAGAGAGACCTGCTCAAAAGTTTGGGGCGCTTGTTGGGATTGATATTGCAATTGTTTTGATTTTGATCTTATTTGTTTCAGGGCAGATTGACACAGAAGATAAAATAACTTTTTTATTGGCAGCCCTTTATGGACTTTTGACCTTTATCGGTGTTGAAGTTGTCGGTCATCTCTTGGATACCCCTCAAAAGACTTTAACAACAGTAACTCACGGGGGAGTAGGGGCGTTTCTTTATTTAGAAGTTCTTGATGCTAGTTTTTCTTTCGATGGCGTGGTTGGTGCTTTTGCCTTTTCACACAACCTTTTTATTATTGCGATAGGTCTTGGTATCGGTGCATTTTACGTTCGTTCTATGACAATTATGTTGGTTGAATCAGGAACATTATTGCATTATCGTTATTTGGAGCATGGTGCTTTTTATGCAATTTTGGTTCTTGCAGTGATTATGTATCTGCAAACGATTATATCGGTTCCTGAAGTTTTAACAGGACTTGTGGGAGTCTGTATTATTGGAATGGCATTATATTCTTCGATTCGTTTTAAGCATCGTCAATTGGATAAATATGTTGTGTCTAAGTAATGGAGATTTCTTCTTTTCTCAGGCTTTTATTTATCGCATATCTTTGAATAGAAAGAGGTCTTTTATGCAAAATAAAATACTATTTTATTTTATTGCTTATTTGCGTTTTTGTTTTAAAGTTGAGTCCATTGCATGATACTACCCATGAAGGGGATCGTGTACAATCTCTAGGGTGCTTTTTGACCTAAATTTAAGACAGAAAACTGAGGCTATACTTTTTACCAGCTTTCAATATTATGACAAGCTCCTGCATTTAATGGTTCATAAGAAGCATTTTTATTGTTTTTTTGAATGATTTTTATTCATACATTGATTCTCTTTGTAACGTGTAAGAGAATGGTTTTGAAACAGGTTTGAAATCAGAGAATTTACGATATTCTGAACTCTCACTTAAATATGTGAAAAATAATTTATCCTTTATAAATCAGTATATTATGGTAGTAGATTAGAGAAGAACATTTTAAGAGACCATTAAAAGTTCTATACCAGCTTCGTTCATAGTTTTAAGCATAGTGTTTAGTGATCCGTTTACATCAATACCAGCACAGGCATTTAATGAAACACTGACTTTAAAACCGCATTGTATAGCGTGAAGAGCAGAAAATCCGACACAAAAATCAGTTGCTAAGCCACATATAATGAGCTTGGTAAAACCACGTTCTTTGAGATAAACTTGTAAACCTGTTGGTGTTTTTTGATCATTTTCAAGAAAAGCAGAATAGCTATCCATTTTTTGATTATAGCCTTTTCTAAGGATAAGTTGTGCTTTTTCTACTCTAAGAGATGTATGAAATTCTGCTCCTTGTGTTCCTCGTATGCAATGATCAGGCCAAAGTATTTGAGGACCATAGTCAAGAATGATGGTATCATAGGGCTTTTTTTCAGGATAGCAGGAAGCAAAGCTGCAATGGTTTTTTGGGTGCCAGTCTTGGGTTAAGATAACGTGGTCAAAATGATTTATAAGATTATTGACGGCGGGTAAAATAGCATCACCTTGTGGTACGGCAAGTGCTCCACCCAGTAAGAAGTCATTTTGAACATCAATGACGATTAAGGCTTTTTTTTCCATAAATATATTCCTATATGAGATGATCTTTTATCGTATTTTTAAAAAGCTATATTTCGTCTTGAAGTTTTGAAATAATTTGCTGAATATTGATATTATTTTTATAATTATCAAGCCAAAAGAGGGGGATGGATAAGTTTTTACAATTGGTTTTATAGTTTTTTACGAATTGTAACCACGTACCAATGGGAAGTGCACTGTAGTCATTTGTTGCTACGTGTTGATGCAAAGCTTTCATGATCATTGGGCTTGGAACATCAGATCCCATAAGGCGGCGATCGTTTTGTAAACGTAATTTAAGCCATATCAAGGCAAGGGGGGAAGACCATTGTTTCCCGTAGCAAAAAATCGATGAAAAAAGGGAAGGATTTTTTACTGCGTAATATAAAGCCCATAAAGCGAAGAAAGAAGGTGCATAGAGAATTGCTTTTCTTTTTGGTACCATATTACATTGATAAGTTGGTTTAATACGATAAAAATACAATGTTGTATCTGGTATGGAAAAGAGAGGCAATGTTTGATAACAGGTTTCAGGTACAGCTAAAAAGATTTGCTTTTTTCTTTTTGGGGGGATGTTTTTTTGCATTCAGGACCATACTGGGGCTTGTGAGATTAGAAAAAATGTACCAATATAAAGCGAAAAGCTTTTGATACGATGTAAGTGCTATTTACTGTACAGTTTCAAAAAGCAAAAGCAGTTTTTCAAAATCCTAATCTTTAATATCGCACAATATAAAGAGAAATTTATGGCACGTCAATTTATCTATCATATGGCTGGGCTTAACAAGTCTTACGGCAATAAAAAAGTTCTAGAAAATATTCATTTGTCTTTTTATCCAGATGCGAAGATCGGTATTTTAGGGCCGAATGGTGCAGGGAAGTCAACTATTTTACGTATTATGGCTGGGCTAGATAAGGAATATACGGGAGAAGCATGGATTTCTGAAGGAGCACGCTGTGGCTATCTACCACAAGAACCTTTGCTTGATGCGAGCAAAGATGTGCGTGGCAATGTGATGGAAGGTGTTGCAGATAAACAAGAAATTCTTGAGCGTTATAACGAATTGATGATGAATTATAGCGAGGAAACGGCTGATGAAAGTGCACGGCTTCAGGACATTATTGACAGTCAGAATCTTTGGGATTTAGAAAGTCAAGTGGAAATGGCTATGGCTGCTCTTGGTTGTCCGCCAGCCGATGGGGATGTAACAAAACTTTCGGGTGGTGAGAAGCGGCGTGTTGCACTTTGTAAATTGCTTTTGTCAAAACCTGATTTATTACTTTTGGATGAACCGACAAACCATTTAGATGCTGAAACGACGGCTTGGCTTGAAAGGCATCTACGTGAATATCCTGGGGCTGTGCTTTTGATAACCCATGATCGTTATTTTCTCGACAATGTGACGGGTTGGATTTTAGAGTTAGATCGCGGGAGAGGTATTCCTTATGAGGGGAACTATTCTGCTTATTTGGGGGCTAAAGCTAAGCGTTTGGCTCAAGAAGGCCGTGAAGAGGCAGCACGTCAACGTGCTTTATCACGTGAGCAAGAATGGATCGCTTCTAGTCCAAAAGGGCGACAAGCAAAGTCAAAAGCTCGGATTAAGGCTTATGATGAGTTGGTTCAAGCAGCACGTGAGCGCCGTCCTGGAGAGGCGCAAATCATTATCCCTATTGGAGAAAGATTAGGACAGGTTGTTATTGAAGTTGATAATCTCTTTAAAGCTTATGGTGAGCGTGTATTGATTGATTCTCTTTCTTTTAAACTTCCTGCTGGTGGTATTGTCGGCGTTATTGGGGCCAATGGTATGGGAAAGTCGACCTTGTTTAAAATGTTGACGGGACAGGAACAGCCCGATTCAGGTCAAATACGTATCGGTGAAACAGTTCACATGAGTTATGTGGATCAGAGTCGCGATTCCTTGGTGGGGAATAAAACTGTTTGGGAGGAGATTTCTGGTGGAAATGACATTATTAAATTAGGCAAATATGAGATGAATAGTCGTGCTTATTGCGGGGCTTTTAATTTCAAGGGGGCAGATCAACAGCAGAAGGTGGCAAATTTATCAGGAGGGCAGCGCAATCGCGTACATTTGGCGAAACTTCTAAAAGAGGGGGGGAATGTGCTTCTTCTTGATGAACCGACAAATGATCTTGATACTGAAACATTGGGTGCATTGGAAGATGCATTGGAAAATTTCGCTGGTTGTGCAGTTATCATATCGCATGATCGTATGTTTCTTGATCGATTGGCAACACATATTTTAGCCTTTGAAGGTGATGGCCATGTAGAATGGTTTGAAGGTAATTTTGCTGAATATGAGGCTGATAAAGTTCGTCGTCTTGGGGCGGAATCTCTTAATCCTAAGCATGCAAATTATAAACCTCTTACACGCTAGAATTTTTTATCTTATCTCAACGTTTTTGAAAAAATGGTGTATTTTATTGCATTTGTTATTTCATAAATAAAGTGTATGTGTACTCTGTGGAAGTTTTTATTCATTGAAAATAGTAAGAGGTACTTTATGAAATTATGACCTAAATAGGGTTATTCTACTCATGATATATAACCGATTATTGCTTGTAAAATTGCAATGAAAAGGAGGGGATGAAGAGTATAGCACTATTTCTACAAATGCTCTGGTCATTGAGCATTATCATCTTTACTTAATAAAAATGCAAGCTGGCACCGTCATGTTATTTATTTTCTCTCAATAGTGTGCAGCTCTTGTTTTGAGATGACCATAAAAGGTATTTTTATCCATATGTTCTCTCCGTTTATGAGCTGTAAGAGAATAATTTGGATTGATTTATCATGAATAGGTTTGAAATGAGAAAAATTTACGGTATTCCGGTTTTTTATTCAAGTTGAAAATGATGAATTGTTATTATAAATCAATGTATTCTCATTATAACAAGAAGCAGGGGGATAAGATCTGTTCGTTTTTTACAGTAGTCTATTTTTTTCATAGTATAATAAAATAGAGAGAACAAAATAGATGAGAATATGCTTTTTATGCTTTACTTTTTTTTCTATAAACAAATGTTTATAGGAATATTTAAGGGATAATTATGAAAAAAAGTGCAAGTTTAGATGCAATGATTGTGCTGCTGAAAGCGGTCGCAGAAGTAAGCCATTTACGTGTTCTTACGCTCTTGCGCCATGAAGATTTAACAATTCCTGATTTTATGTTTATTCTTGATCAGTCGCAAGCGTGTATATCACGATATTTATGTTTATTGTACGAAGCACGATTGATTGAGCGTTATCAGAAGGGAGATAGCCTTTATTTTAAGCTTTGTCATGATTTTTGGGGTAAAGACATTGTGATGGGTGTTCTTTCGGTTTTGCCAAAGCATGATATGTTGTTAGCGTATGATTTAGAACGTTTGAAGGATGTTAAAAAGCAGCGTCAAAAAACGAGGAAGAAGCATTTCTTACAAAATACGTTGCAATGGGATGTATTACGGTCATCCTATATGGCAGATCATGGTGTGGAAAACGCTTTACTTGAAATCATTGGCGATAAACCATTTCAGACGATGCTGAATATTGGAATAGGTGGAGACTCTGTCTTAAAATTGTTTTCTAATCTTTATACGCATGCGGTTGAAGTCGTGCTTGATAGCAATGTTTTTCACTTGTCTGTTGGGGATACAACTTTTGATTTAGTTATTCTTCATAGGGTTTTACATTTTCTTGAAAATCCTGAAATATTTTTTCATGAGATATCAAGTGTTTTGCGTCCTCATGGACGTTTATTGATTGTGGATTTTGGTTATCATGAAATTGAGTCTTCATATTCTGATCAAGCACATATGCGTTTTGGATTTTCGGTTTTACAAATAGAACAATGGCTTAAAAATACGGGACTTGTTCTAGAACAAACGGTTTGTCTTACTCCTATACAAAATGAAAACAGTGAGGAGGGTATGGTTACGCTTTGGCTTGCTCGTGATCCGCGTTTATTAGTTGATGATATCAAAGATAAACAAGTCGATTTTGCATAAATCGCGTTTGTTAACGTGCTTTATTCTCTGATTTTTCTCAAGAAATAGCGTAGAGATAAAACTTTATTCAATCATTGATAATCTATTGTTTTTTACATTTGTATTATGTTTTATATGAGAGTATTGGTATTTCATAGGGGCTTGGCGGCTGTGCGCTTTGTAATGAAAGCACCTTCTATAGAGTTAAGCCTATGAGGATCGTTGTTTAAGGTGTGTTGATATCATATTTGTTTTATTAGCCAATATATTGATTTTTTTTAGACTTCTTAGACTTCAATGAGAGTCTTGAATATAGAAATATTTTTTCATTTCAAATTTCCTGTTCCAGAATCTAAAAGAGTCTGTTTGTCTGTTACAAGAGAAGATATTTATCTAAATAATACCGTTTGTAAAAGGAAATACATCGTTCATACATATTTCTAAATATGAGAGCAGCTGCACTATGATATAATACCGTACAATATAATATAATTATGGCTCATACCTTCATAAATGTCAAAAATGGTGGTGCCCAATAGATCTTAAGATGTCTCTTTAAAACAGGTGCTTAGATAAGAAGTACCTTGGAATTTTTAGTGAGGGATGCAAAAAGATGCTCTAAAAAGACGAAAAAGTAAAAGGGTAAGACAATGCATGATTTTCATTATTTAAAACACAGCGTTATGAGTGTGTTTGAAAGTCGTAAAGGCAAATGAAAGGGACAGTAAAGATGGCAATAGGTTTTTATCTTTGGGCTTTTATATTTCGTTTAAAATAAATGATGGCTTTTTTAAGATTACTCAAACAGACGTAAATATTTTTGCTCTAATTGGGCATATAAAAGCTGGAACTGTTTACATGGTTCTCATTTGCTCTAATCTTTATCTCAAACATATTACCATGTTAGGAGAAGGTGTTGATCTACAAGTAATAGCAAAAGTAAAAGCTTGGTAGATGACGTCATAAAATTACTCATAAATTAGTAATGGATTGGAGTGATATTCTGAATTTTAAAAACATTTTGTACAACAATGGTTATAATAGCGTACCTGGCTTTACGTTTATTTATTCCTACAAGCATTCATATATGGCGTTCGTTTATGTGTTTTGCATTATATTCATAAAAATAAGATTGATGATGATCTATGAATAGTCCGTGGCTGAAAGTAGGAAAGAAAAGCGTGATATTACACTAAAGTTTTGTATCTCTTTATCATGAGAAGTATGAAGGTTATTAAAAGGGCTATTAAATAAGTTCATTTTTCTTGCCAAAAGTGATTTTCTTTCTTTTTATGCTTGCTGCTCATCTTATGATGCAGCCCGTGAGGATAGCGTAAAATTGATAGGGCATCATCGTTTTATGTTTCTTCTTGTTTGTGATGTGCCATAGTATGGCTATTCATTTATTCAATAGACGAAGATTGAAAATAAGGGAATCTTACGTTCTTGAGATCTTTCATGTAAGTTGAAAATGATGAGTTATGATTGTAAATCAATGAATTGTTTACGTTAGAAGAACAGACTATCACAATTTTTGAGCATAGAAACTGCTTTGTGTATTATTTTACGGGATCATTTAAATGATAGAGATTAAGAGAAACTGTCTGTATTGATCTCGGTTTGTTATGTTAAAATGCGTTAGAGACTGTTGGTTATTGTAAAATAGTTTATCGTTATTTGGAACGATTATAGGACGTGATTCGAAACAAATACCTTTAGAGTTCTTATTTTTTCATAAAATTAAGCTGTTTAAATTCTTCATTGATTGTTACATGAGAGATGCGACAATATTTTAATAATCATTTACAGAATTTTTTATGAAGATAGATAAGATTTTATTTCTCTAATTTATTGTTTTCTTGCAAGAAGATGTTTTTCATTTTTTACGGTTATTTGTGTAAGATTTTAAAAATCTACATTTTTCTTTTTGTGGTGATTGCTGTTGGAAAAGTGATTCTACTTTTACATAGTTTGATTTTTATAGGGTGGATACGTAGAAATTACGTTTTTTTAATTATGATCATCAGAGTTATGAAAGAAACTATTTAAAAGTTATAATGATCGTAGATTCCAATTGATGCTTCTTGAAATAAAATTGCTTCAAATTGGGTCATTTTAAACTTTTTTTGCCTAAATTTAAACATTTTTAAACAATTTATAACTCTTTTATGTTTTTTTGCGTAGAAGATGATAAGAATTTCTTGTTGTTTAAAGAATTTTATTCCATAGCAAGAATATTGCATCGGCTATCTTAGTGGTTGATGTGAGAGGACGATCGGGGAACCTCCTCCCCCCCCCCCGCGTGGATCCCCTAGATTGTCTGGCCTGACTGAGGATTTCCTCAGTCAGGCTTTTTATAATTGTTTTGGGGATGTTGTAGTGTGTTATTAGGGGGGAAGTGTAAGATCTGTTATTGTTTCGCCTATACTACCTAAATACATAGAGGGGCAGGTCTTGTTGGGCGGATCGTGTTAGCGTATTCATTTTCAATAATTTGATTTTTCTTTATTGAGGCATCGTTGAATGCTATAAGGAGAATCATAAAAGGAATCTATGTTTGTGTTCTGTGATCTTTAGGTAAGAGATAATGGAATCTTTTTCGCGTCGTATTGTTTTTATTTTATTTGTATTTTTTATTTTTGGCGCTGTCTTTTTTGCTTCTCGAAGCGGTGCTGTTTATCAGTTTTTTTCCGGCCGCTCTTCTTTTTCTTCTCAGAAGCTTGATGTAACAGAGGAGGAGTTGTTAGAGAGATTGTCTGTATCTTTTCCAGATATTATCAAGCATCTTTCTAAGATGAGTCCTCAACAGCAAGAGTTGTTTATTGCGCAGCTGCGTCGTGATGTAATTGCGCTTGCTTTTAAAAGTGGTCAGAGTCGTGAGCAGGCTCACAAATCTGGTGAAACTGTTGCTATGGCTCTTTCAAAAGCGATTTCTCGTCCTTCCATTGCTAATGCTTATTTTTAGCTGTTTTTTTAATCGCGCTTTCGGGTTTTATTTTAAGCAGCAAGAGCTTTTCATGAATTTTTGAAAAGTGCGAGGAGATAATCAATTTGTAGGATAATTAGCAAAGTTTATCTTACTCAAAAGGTAAGCAATCGGAGTATAAGGATAATGTTGTAATCATTACAGGAGTGATAGCAAGTCTACTAAGGGTGTTGGTCAAGTTAATTGCATTATCAATCGCTACAATGGCAAAAGCAGTATTGACTATAATAAAACGCGTTAATCGTATTTTATATGCCAGTTATTTTTTTTATTTGATATAGGCAAATAGAAAATTTTAAAGGATTTAAGATTTCTTTGTTCTACGGGTTTTAGGATATTTATTCACTTGTATGATTTCTGAAAATGAGGTGCAAGGCTGATAAGATGATAGTCTGTGACAAAGAAAAAATATTTGAATGAAGATGAGAGGTCTATTTTCATTTAAAAAGGCTTTGAGGGTATTAAGTTTTCTAACATTTTTCAAAAAACAGATAAAAGTAATTGTTAAGCTTTGTTGTAGAGACAAAGACGGATATAACTTTTTTAGCATATTGTTTTATAATAATAATTTGTCACTTTCATATTGAGTGAGAATCTTAAGAATTGTAAAATTCTCTCGTTTTAAATTTATTCATGGTGAAAAAATCAAAATCAGTTTCTTGTGGACGACAAGTGGGAGGCTTGTGTGGATAAAAGCTTCTTTGAGGCATCTTGATAGCTAAAAGTCTGTTGCAATATTTTGAATTGGTAAAGAGTGTGATGGTTTTAGTATGTTTATGAATCTTTATGCGCAATGATGGGGGTAGGGATTTGTTTTATGATTTGTTGGGGTTTTATCGGATATAAAGAGTGCTGTGGGTGTTTATTAACCAGAGAGAAGCGTTGATAACGGTTTATATTTTTTGTGAAACTTTTTTTATATTGAGGATCTTCGGTAAAGAGATGTTCTTGTCTCTTTTTAAGATGCTATTTTTTAATATAAAAATTGAGTTATACAACAGTGATAGCAGAAATTTACAGATTATATCATTTTATTTAATACGCTATAAGATTAATTATAGTCTCTTTATTTTTTTTATTTTATGATATAGATAAATCTATAATTTGTGCATAAAGAGATTTTCTTTTATTGCAGAATTTTATCTTGAAATTGTCTTACTCTTTCCTTTTTCAAGCCGTTCTTTTGCTTTCTTTTTTTGTACAATACGTTTGCAAATTATTTGCGCCTAGAATTTGAGAATGTTTGAGTGAAGAGAAAGAAAATGCAATTTTTGAAAATCTTGTTAAATACAGCGTGTGCTGTATTTTTTGTATTTGATATAAGTTGGACTCATAGTGTCTTAAATGTTGCGGAATCAGGAGAAGTCTCAGTGATTGTTGCTTCTAAGATTCCTGATCGTCCTTATGAGTTTCTTATTCAGAAACTTGCGAATAAATATAATGTTCCCGTTAATTTAGCACATGCTGTTGTAAAAGTTGAAAGTAATTATAAGGCAGGTATAAAGGGGGCTGCTGGCGAAATAGGTTTGATGCAAATTAAACCCTCTACGGCACGAGGGTTGGGCTTTAGTGGTTCTGTACAGGATTTGTACGATCCTGCGACCAATCTTGAATATGGTATGCGTTATTTGGCACGGGCGTATAAACTCAGTGGCGGAAGTACGTGTGGTACAATCCTTAAATATAACGCAGGTCATGCTGCAAAAAAAATGAATTCCATTTCGGCGAAATATTGCGCAAAAGTAAAAACTTATCTAGCTTCATTAAAATAAAAACATCTTTTTAGACAGGTTTGCTATAAAATATTTTAAGATGCTATTTTCATGGAGCAGAAAATGTTTTATAAATTAATGCGTCAGTCGGCTGGGCAGCCGCGCTTGTCTAATGCTGAAATGCGGCAGGTGAGGAAAGTCCGGGCTCCATGGAAAGACGGTGCCGGGTAACACCCGGCGGGGGTGACCCTAGGGAAAGTGCCACAGAAAGTAAACCGCCTATTTTTATAGGTAAGGGTGAAAGGGTGGAGTAAGAGCCCACCGCGCATTCAGTAATGAATGTGGCAAGGTAAACCCCACCGGGAGCAAGACCAAATAGAAATGACGTGCAAAATTTAATTTGCAGCCGATTTCCGGGCGAGTCATTCGGGTAGGTTGCACGAGGCGGATGGTAACATCCGTCCCAGATGAATGGTTGCCATGTAAAGTGTAAGCTTTACTCTACAGAACCCGGCTTATAGGCCGACTGATATTTCATGATGATACGCGATATTTTATAAGATCGATTATATATGGTCTTTTATGGAGTCTATGTGTTTGAAATGGACACTTGAGCAAAGAGTGTTTTAAAAAATTATAACATTTCTTTAAGTATAATGCGTTAGGATCTGTCTTGGGATAACTTTAGTTTTTTCGTTCATTGTGATTAATATGAAAGTTGAAGGCTAGGTTATTCTAAAATCAGTTGCTATGAGAGAGCTGTTGATTTGAGACAGCATAACTTCAAGACGGATTATTTTGATAAAGCAGGATCAAAGAGCTGAGCGCCATATTCCAGTGTTGTTGCAGCCAGTTTTGGCTGGGCTTATGCCATTGGTTGGAGCAAAAGTGATTGATGGCACCTTTGGTGCTGGTGGTTACACGCGCGCTTTGTTAAAGGCAGGAGCGGAGGTGATTGCTCTTGATCGTGATCCTCATGCGATTAGTGCAGGACAATCGCTTGTTGAAGAATTTTTTCCACGCCTTCGTTTGGTCCATATGGCATTTTCACAGCTCGATTGTGTCGTTGAAGAGAAGGTGGATGCAGTTATTTTGGATATTGGTGTTTCTTCAATGCAGCTTGATGAAGCTGAAAGGGGATTTTCTTTTCAAAAAGATGGTCCATTGGATATGCGAATGGCTCAGACTGGTTTTACAGCCAGCGATGTTGTAAATCACTTAAAAGCAAGGGATTTGGCACGTATCTTTAAGATATTAGGAGAAGAGCGTTATGCGGGGCGAATTGCACGGATGATTGAAAAGCGTCGTGTTGTTCAGCCTTTTTTGCGTACAGGTGATTTGGCGTATGCTATCGAAGCGTTGATAGGACGTAAGCCGGGAGATCGTATTCATCCGGCAACACGTGTGTTTCAGGCTCTTCGTATATATGTTAATGATGAAATTGGTGAATTGGCATGTGGTTTATTTGCTGCTGAACGCGTTTTAAAAGCGGGAGGTCGTTTGGGCGTTGTCAGTTTTCATTCTCTTGAAGATCGTATGGTCAAAAGATTTTTTTCAGTTCGTTCTGGAGAATGTATGAGATCACGTTATCTTCCTGAAATAAAAACGGCTCCAGCAACATTTTTTCCTTTGTTTAAAGGGGGGATAACTGCAAGTGAAGAGGAGTTACAGCAAAATCCTCGTTCACGTTCTGCGCGGTTGCGTATTGGTGTACGAACTGAAGCAGAGGCTCTTACAGCAGATATGAAATTATTTGGTTTAGCAGAGATTGCCAGTTTTGAAGGCGGCAAGAAATGACAGTTTTTCGTACATTTGATATGATCTTAGTGATGATTATGATTTGTATGGCAGGTCTTACTTATAAAGTAAAATATGATGTTCAAAAACGAATGAACGAAGTTCGTCATCTTGAGCATGAAATTGCTGCAGCAAAAAATACGGTAAGTTTGCTTCGTGCTGAGTGGGCTGTGATGATAAGGCCTTCACGCATGCAAAAACTTGCAAAACGTTATCAAAAAGAACTTGAGTTAGAGGTTATACAGCCGCGTCAAATCGTGGCGTTTAAAGATATTCCGGTACGGATACGTGATCAAATTGAAGAAGTGATTAAACAAAATATTTTGGAAGATAATCAGGATATTTTGACAAATAATCGGGCTTCTCAGATAAATGGTGTTGTCCAAAAAGGCGCGCAGTAATGAAATCGACTTTTTTATTCTCACAGAAGAAAAAGCGCTTAAAGAATTCGTTGAATAATCATAATGTTTCTGTTCGTCGTCCCTATTCTAGTCGTCCACGTTTGCTTTTTTCGTTGTTCTGCTTTTTAATTTTATATAGCATCATGGGGGCTTGCCTTATTTCTTATGGGTTGGAAGGTGGACAGATTGAAGAAGCAAAGGGGCCAGGAGTTCTTCAATTGATGGCACGTCCTGATATTGTTGATCGTAATGGTCGTTTATTGGCAACAGATATTAAAACGTATTCACTTTTTGCTGAGCCACGACGTATTATTGATGTGGATGAAACAATTGAATTGCTCTCAACAGTTTTGCCTGATCTTAATTGGCAGGAAACCTATAAGCGCTTAAAAAGAAAATCTGGTTTTTCTTGGATACAGCGTGGGTTAACACCAATGCAAAAGACGAAAATTATGGCTCTTGGTATACCAGGAATTGGTTTTCGGACTGAAATTCGTCGTTTTTATCCTGATGGACCTGTAACTTCCCATATTCTCGGTATGGTGAATGTTGATAATCAGGGGATTGCAGGTATGGAAAAATATATTGATGATGCGGGGTTGAGTGCTTTGCGTGCCGCTGGTCTTGCCATGGAAGAATCATTAAAACAAGTTCAGCTTTCGATTGATGTGCGTGTTCAGGCAATTGTTCATGATGAACTTATTCAGGCTATGAAGCGTTATAGGGCAATTGCTGCAGGAGCTATTATTTTAAATATACATACGGGGGAAATTTTGGCTTTGGCATCACTACCAGATTTTGATCCTGGAAATCCTATTGAAGCTTTAAAAAGTGATCGTCTCAATCGGATGACGGCAGGAGCTTTTGAAATGGGATCGATCATTAAAAGTTTTACAACCGCCATGGCTCTTGATTCTGATATTTTTCATTTAAACAGTATTATTGATGCTTCAAAGCCAATAAAAGCAAGTAGTGGGTATACTATTCATGATTTTCATGGGAAAAATCGTCCCTTAACGTTATGGGAGGTTTTTATTTATTCTTCCAATATTGGTTCTGCTAAAGAGGCATTGGCGATAGGGATTGATAAACATCGTGGTTTTTTGCAAAAACTTGGGTTACTGGATCGTCTTACAACAGAGTTGCCTGAAGTTGCTCATCCTATTGTGCCACATCATTGGAAGGATATCCATTCTATGACGATTTCTTTTGGGCATGGTATGGCAACAACACCTTTGCAAACAGCTGTCGGGGCAGCTGCTTTAATGAATGGTGGTTGGTTAATTGCTCCGACATTTTTAAAACGTACAAAAGGACAAACTTTGCACCATGCAAAACGGGTTTTGCAGGCTAAAACAAGTCAAAATATGCGTTACCTTTATAAATTAAATAGTGATATTGGTTCTGGACGTAATGCAAAAGTCGAAGGTTATCGTATAGGTGGTAAGACAGGAACAGCTGAAAAAGTTGAAAATGGAAAATATTCTAAAACAAAAAACTTCAATAGTTTTCTTGCTGCTTTTCCTATTGATGATCCTGTTTATGTTGTTTTAACAATTATTGATGAACCAAAGCCTGCAGAGGGACAGCGTTCAGCAACAGCGGGGATGAATGCTGGACCAATGCTTGCTAATATTGTTCGTCGCACAGCTAGTTTTCTTGGTGTAAAACCCGATTTTAAAAAAGAATATGAGCCTCTTTTAAGTAAAAAGAACAATTCAAGTTTCGTTAAACAACGGTAATAAAAGGTGCATCGTTATGTTGTTTGGAACAGTTTTTACAGAATGTCTTGAAGATCAGAATCTTTCTTCAATGGAAATAACAGGAATCAGTGCAGATTCTCGACAAGTCTTGCCAGGCTATGTTTTTGTTGCTGTTCAAGGAAAAAAAAGTGATGGAAGACACTATATAGATGCTGCGATAAAGCGTGGCGCACGAGCAATTGTTACAGATTGTCATGCTGTTCTTGAAGATTTATCTGTTCCCATTTTACGTGTTTCCAATGTTCGTCATAGTTTAGCGTTGGCAGCTGCACGTTTTTACGGTTCTCAGCCTGAAATGGTCGTTGCTGTGACTGGTACAAGTGGTAAAACATCTGTTGTCTCTTTTATTCGGCAAATTTGGACTCATGTTGGATTTTGTGCTGCGAGTATAGGAACGGTTGGGGTTGTTTCTCCTAAACGGAATGTTTATGGTTCTCTCACAACACCTGATCCGGTTGCCTTGCATCGTCTTCTTTGTGAAATTTCTCATGAAGGTGTGACTCATGCAGCTCTTGAAGCTTCTTCGCATGGGCTTGATCAAGGACGACTTGATGGAGTTTGTTTAACGGCTGGTGCCTTTACCAATTTAGGGCGAGATCACATGGATTATCACACGGGGGTAGAGGATTATTTGCGGGCTAAAATGAAGTTGTTTGATACACTTTTGCCTGTATCTGCTCCTGCTTTGATTTTTGCTGATGATGTTTATTCACAAAAGGTTATCGATGTTGTTACACAAGCGCGCCGTCGTGTCTTGACAATTGGTCGTAAGGGGCAATTTATCACGATTAATCGTGTTGAACATCAACGCTCAAAACAGTGTATTGAGTGTCGTGTGGAAAATAATATTTATACATTTGATTTGCCTTTGGCTGGAGATTTTCAGGTAGCCAATGCGCTTATGGCAGCGGGGTTAGCAATTGCAACGGGTGTTTCACCTCGTAAGGTTTTTTCTGCGCTTGAAACTTTGCAGGGGGCACCTGGGCGGTTAGAATTTGTCGGAAAGACAGAAAATAATGCGCCTGTTTATATTGATTATGCCCATAAACCAGAAGCTTTGGAGCAGGTTTTGCTTTCTGTTCGTCCCTTTACGCAAGGGCGTTTGATCGTTGTTTTTGGTTGTGGAGGAGATCGTGATCAAGGAAAAAGACCTTTGATGGGAAAAATTGCGGCGGATAAAGCGGATATTGTTATTGTAACGGATGATAATCCTCGTACAGAAATGCCAGAAAAAATACGCAAGGATATTTTACAGGCAGTGCCAAAAGCAATAGAGATAGCAGATCGTGGTGAGGCTATTTCTTACGCGGTGGGGCTTTTGAAAGTTGGTGATACATTAATCATTGCTGGAAAAGGTCATGAGGATGGCCAAATTATAGGGCAGACAACTTATCCTTTTTCAGATCGTCTGAAAGCGATAGAAGCTCTCGAGGACCGAAAGAAATGACAGCTTTATGGGATAAGAAAGCACTTGTTGCTGCAATTAATGGTGTTGTAATGGGAAGTATGCCAGAAACTTTTTCTGGGGTTTCCATTGATAGCCGTACTCTTGCGGAAGGTGATATTTTTTTCTGCATTAAGGGGCATCATCTTGATGGTCATGATTTTGCTGCGCAAGCTTATGAACGGGGTGCAGGCGTTCTTATTGTTGCGGAACACCGTTTGAGGGATATGAAAAAAATATCGGCTCCACTTATTGTTGTTCCTGATGTTTTGCAAGCCCTAGAAAAACTTGCACAAGCTGCACGCAAACGTTCAAGAGCTAAGATTATCGCGATAACAGGATCGGTGGGAAAAACAACGACAAAAGAAGCTTTGAAACAAGCACTTGCAACGACTGGGAACGTTCATGCGAATCTCGCTTCTTTAAACAATTGCTGGGGGGTTCCACTCACTTTAGCGCGGATGCCTATGGAGAGTGATTATGGTATCTTTGAAATTGGTATGAATCATAAAGATGAAATTCGCCCTCTGGTCAAACTGGTTTGTCCGCATGTTGCTCTCATTACGCATATTTGTGCAGGACATATGGGTTTTTTCAAAAATCTTGAAGAAATAGCAAAGGCAAAAGCTGAAATTTTTGAAGGATTAGATGAGAAAGGCATTGCCATTTTAAATGCGGATAGTGATTTTTTTTCTTATCTCGTTCAAAAAGCAAAGAAATGCGGTGTAAAGAAGATCTTAAGCTTTGGTGAGAGTAAAAATGCTGATTATCAAGCGCGAAATATACGTCTTCTAACCGATCGTTCTTCTATGATTGTAAGTATTAGGGAACGGGATAGGGAGGTTCAAATTGGTGCTCCCGGACGCCATATTGTGCAAAATAGTTTAGGGGTTATTGCTGCTTGTGATGTTATGGGAGTTGAGTTAGAGCCTGTTCTTCTTTCTTTTCGCCATTTTTCTTCTCAAAAGGGGCGAGGTGTTTGTTATCGACTGTCTTTATCAAATGGGGGTGAATTTTATCTCATCGATGAAAGCTATAATGCAAATCCTGCTTCTATGCGTGCTGCGCTTGAGCTTCTTGCTACAGGACCAATCGGTAAAGAGGGGCGGCGAATTGCTATTTTAGGAGATATGCTAGAGTTAGGGGAGTATAGTGAAAAGCTTCATCGTGATTTAATAAAGCCAATACGTCTTTCCGGTGCTAATCCGGTTTTTCTATTTGGTGAGGCGATGAAATCTTTAGTCAGTGATTTGTCTGCTGATGTTAAGGTTCATTATGCTGAAAATATTGAGAAAATTTTATCTCTTCTTTTAGCAGAAATTTCTTCTGGGGATCTGCTTATGGTTAAATCATCCAATAGCCTTTGTTCATCAAATATTGTGACTGCATTGCTTGATCGCTATAAAGCAGTTTCTTCATAGTTTTAAGAGGTTTTTTGTACCATGATGCTGTTTTTTTCTTCGTTTAGTGATTGGCTTCCAGGTGTGAATGTATTTCGTTATATTACTTTTCGCACGATAGCAGCTATGCTTACTTCGGGGCTCATCGTCTTTTTGTTTGGACCTAGCATCATTGCTTCTCTTAAATTGCGGCAGGGTAAGGGGCAACCGATTCGTGCTGATGGTCCTCAAACACATTTTAAAAAGGCTGGAACACCTACAATGGGTGGATTGATGATTTTAACCGGCATTGTAGTATCGGCATTTTTGTGGTGTAATTTATCGAATATTTATTTTTGGGTATCGCTATTGGTTATGCTTTCTTTTGGGGCAATTGGATTTTATGACGATTATCTTAAGGTCACAAAACAAACAGACAAAGGATTTTCTGGGACAGCACGGTTAAGTTTGGAGTTTTGTGTTGCCGCAATTGCTGCTTTTGTCATCCTGAAAATTGGTTCATCTGGATTCGCTTTGCCTTTTTTGAAAGATTATCTTATCAATTTGGGCTGGTTTTTTATTCCTTTTTCTGCTTTTGTCATTGTCGCGACGGGTAATGCGGTTAATTTGACGGATGGACTTGATGGGCTTGCTATTGTTCCTGTGATGGTTGCAGCCTTGTCTTTTGCTCTGATTGCTTATCTTTCTGGTAATATGAATTTTGCTGATTATCTCCAAATCCATTATGTATCGGGAGCAGGTGAATTGGCTGTTTTATTGGGAGCTGTTGTTGGGGCAGGGCTTGGTTTTTTATGGTTTAATGCACCCCCTGCAGCTATTTTTATGGGAGATACTGGTTCATTGGCTCTTGGAGGATTATTAGGGACTGTTGCGGTCGCTACGAAGCACGAAATTGTTTTGGCTCTTATTGGTGGGCTTTTTGTTGTGGAAGCTTTTTCGGTCGTTATTCAGGTTGGTTATTTCAAATTAACAAGAAAACGAGTGTTTCTTATGGCACCGATACATCATCATTTTGAGAAAAAAGGCTGGACTGAAAGCCAAGTCGTGATACGCTTTTGGATTATTTCAATTGTTCTTGCTCTTATTGGTCTTTCAACACTTAAATTGCGGTGAGATTTTGATTTCTGTTGCGTGTTATAAAGGGCAAAAAGTTGCTTTATTTGGATTAGGGAAGTCTGGACTAGCAACGGCACAAGCATTGATGCGTGGCGGTGCAGAAGTGGTGGCGTGGGATGATAGTCCTTCAAGCGTGCAAATGGCTTTTCGGCACAATATTCCAACGCGAAATTTCCGTTATGAAGATTGGTCAGAATTTGTTGCATTGATTGTAGCTCCTGGAGTTCCTTTAAATTATCCTCAACCCCATTGGGTTGTTGAAAAAGCACGAAAAAAAAATATAGAAATTATCGGTGATATTGAATTATTTGTTCGTGCGCGCCATCATTTTTTACAGCATTATGGTTTTTGTGACCAAGATGTTCCGTTCATTGCGATTACGGGGACGAATGGGAAGTCAACCACAACGGCTTTACTTGCGCATTTGTTGGAAAAAATGGGCTATGATGTGCAGATGGGGGGAAATATCGGAAAGTCAATATTGACGCTTAAGCCATTTGTTAAAAAACGTATCTATGTGATTGAATGTTCATCATTTCAAATTGATCTTACTCCCTCTCTTCAGCCGACCATTGGACTTTTATTGAATTTAACACCTGATCATATTGATCGACATGGGAGTTTTGCCTGTTATGTGCAAACCAAAAGGCATCTGATTGCTCAGGCTTCTCATGCTTTTATTTCAGTTGATGATGCAGCTTGTAGGGTTTTATATCAACAGTTACTTCATGAAGGGAAGAAAATTGGGGCAATTTCCAAGGATCATTTTGTTGAAAATGGTTTTTATGCAGATGGGACTAAGCTCTTTTCTGTTTGTCAAGGACAGCGTCATATGCTTGCAGATTTGGCGTCTATGACTGCTTTGCGCGGACGTCATAATGCGCAAAATGCCCTTATGGCATTAGCAACGTTGCAGGCTTTAAAAATAACCGATTCCTCTATAAACAAGCATTTAGCAAGTTATAAAGGGCTGGATCATCGTATGCAGCAGGTGCGTAAAATGGGGGCGGTTTTGTTTATCAATGACAGCAAGGCGACTAATGCAGATGCAACAGCTCCTGCGCTTTCCACCTTTAATGATATTTTTTGGATTGTTGGGGGACAGGCAAAAAAGGGAGGAATAGAGTCTCTTAGAGAATTTTTTCCTAAAATTCGTAAAGCCTATTTGATTGGGAGCGCGGCGGAAGAATTTGCTCGCACTATTGGATCTGCTTTTCCCTTTTCTATGAGCTTAACTTTGAAAAATGCGGTGCGTGAAGCAGCTGTTGACGCAATGGGTTGTAAGGAAAAAGAGGTGACGGTTCTTTTGTCACCTGCTTGTGCAAGTTATGACCAATTTAAAAATTATGAAATGCGAGGCGAAGAATTTGTCTCTTTTGTGATGCAGTTACAATAAAAAAAGCATCAGTTATAAAAAAATATTTTTGCGTTAAGACTCCAGAATCTTTTGTTGTGTAATTTAGTTTTTAAAGTGTTTGTTAAATAGGCTGGGGAACCATATCACTTTGAGATAATTTATAAAATGGATAAGGTGGATACCATGGTTACGCGTGCAGATAGAGATCCAATTGCTAATTGGTGGTGGACGATTGATCGCTCTATCTTTGCAGCTTGTTTAATTTTAATGGGAATTGGCATTATGCTGTCTTTTGCTGCCAGCCCTATTATTGCAAAAAAAATCGGAATTGCTGATAGTTTTTATTTTGTTCGGTGGCATATCATTTTTAGCATTTCAGCATTTTTTACGATGGTTACCATTTCTTTTTTTTCGCTTTCTAATATTCGTCGTTTATGTGCTCTTTTGCTCGTAGTAACGCTTGCTCTTATGGTTGCAACCTTATTTTTTGGTCCAGAATTAAAGGGAGCTCGGAGGTGGATTCTACTATTTGGTTTTTCTGTACAGGCTTCAGAGTTTATGAAGCCAGCTTTTGTGGTTATGTCCGCTTGGCTTTTTTCAGAACAGATACGCAGGAGGGGAATTCTGGGTTATACGTTAGCGATTCTACTTTATGCCATTTGTTGTGTGCTTTTGGTTTTGCAGCCTGATATTGGACAAACAGTTTTAATAAGTGCAACATGGGGGGGGCTGTTTTTTATTGCTGGTGTACCTCTTACCATTATTTTTCTCTTTCTCATTTTAGGCGTTGTAGGAATTATTTTAGCTTATCTTTTTCTGCATCATGTGCGTGAGCGTATCAATGGTTTTTTGACAGGTGAAGGGGATACTTTTCAAGTGGATGTAGGACGTGAGGCTATTTTGAATGGTGGTTGGTTTGGGCAAGGTCCTGGGGAGGGAACAGTAAAACGTATCATTCCTGATAGCCATACAGATTTCGTATTTTCCGTTGCTGCTGAAGAATATGGTATTATTCTTTGTTTGTTAATTATGATGCTTTTTGGCTTTATCGTTATGCGTTCATTGTATATAGCCATGAATACACGTGATTCCTTTATACGTCTTGGTATTACTGGCATAGCAATGATGATTGGCTTTCAATCAGCTATTAATATGGCCGTTAATCTTCACTTAATTCCTCCAAAAGGCATGACATTGCCTTTTATTTCTTATGGTGGTTCTTCAATGGTGGCGATTGCTTTTTCAATGGGCATTTTGCTCAGTTTAACACGTCGTTGGCCAGAAGCACGCCTTTCAGCTTTTTCTTCCTCTTCTGTCTTGGATACCCCTTATGAATGATAAAAAAGTTATTGTTTTAGTGGCTGGTGGTACAGGTGGACATCTTTTTCCTGCTGAAGCAGTTGCTGTTGAATTAAGGCGGCGTGGATATGATGTTCATTTAATAACAGATGAAAGAGCACGACCTTTTGTTCGGTGCTTTGATGAAGAGCATATTCATATCGTTTCATCGGCAACATTTATACGACGCCATCCTTTTGCTCTGATAAAGACGTTTTGGTCTTTGCTAAGGGGTATGGGGCAATCGTTGGCGTTGTTTTATAAATTACGTCCTGTTCTTGTTGGAGGATTTGGGGGGTATCCGAGCTTTCCTCCTCTTTTTATTGCGGCCTTAACGAGGCGTGTAACATTTATTCATGAACAAAATGCTGTTATGGGGCGTGCCAATCGGGTGTTGGCAATTTTTGTGCGTGCAATCGCTGGTGGTTTGTTGTCGCCAAATGGCGCTTATGCTCATAAAATACTTTTGACGGGGAATCCTGTCCGTGAGGCTGTGTTGAAGGCGGCTAAAATTCCTTATCATTCCTCAACTGGTGAAGAGCCATTTCATTTTTTAATTTTTGGAGGTAGCCAAGGGGCTTCTGCTTTTTCACATATTGTTCCAGAAGCTATTGCTTTATTCGATGATAAGAATCGTAAACGTTTACGAATTGTGCAGCAAGTCCGAGGTGAAGCAGAAGGGTTGATCAAAATCTATCGTGATATGGGTGTACAAGCAGAGGTAGCTCCTTTTTTTGATGATATGGCTGAACGTATGGCACATGCCCATTTTATTTTGTCGCGCGCTGGGGCTTCATCTGTTTGTGAGATAGCGGTGATTGGTAGACCTGCTTTGCTTGTTCCCTATCCCCATGCTTTAGATCATGATCAGGTCGCTAATGCAGCTTTGCTTGCTCGTGTAGGTGGTGCACAAATTGTATCAGAAAAAGATTTAAATGCACAAAAGCTTTCTTCTCTTTTAATGCACGCTTGTTGTGCGCCCCATTTATTAGAAAAACAAGCGCTTGCTGCAAAAAAAGTTGGGCAACCTCATGCAACCCTTTGCCTTGCTGATATGGCTGAATCCTTAATTGCAGGGCGATTGTTGTCAGATATAAAAGAGGAGCTTTTTAATGAAAATGCCACTTGATATAGGTGTTATCCATTTTATCGGAATCGGGGGGATCGGTATGAGTGGAATTGCGGAGGTTTTTTATAATCTTGGCTATAAAGTTCAAGGGTCAGATCAAGTTGAGAGTGCAAATGTTGAACGTTTGCGGAGAAAAGGAATTAATGTTTATATAGGTCATTGTGCTGAAAATTTAGGAAATGCAGAGGTTGTTGTTTTTTCTACTGCCGTTAAAAAAACAAATCCTGAGTATATTGCTGCAAAGGAAAGACATTTACCGCTTGTCAGACGTGCAGAAATGCTGGCGGAGCTGATGCGGTTTCGGCGTGCAATTGCGGTGGGTGGTACACATGGTAAAACAACGACCACATCAATGGTCGCAGCTCTTCTTGATGCTGGTCATTTTGATCCAGTGGTGATTAATGGCGGTATTATTAATGCTTATGGTACGAATTCTCGTACAGGAGATGGCGATTGGATGATTGTTGAAGCTGATGAAAGTGATGGTACATTTTTAAAGCTGCCTGCTGATATTGCTGTTATTACTAATATTGACGCTGAGCATTTAGATCATTATGGAAGTTTTGATGCTGTGCGTGAGGCTTTTCGGCAATTCGTAGAAAATGTTCCTTTTTATGGTTTTGCTGTTTTGTGCCTTGATCATCCAGAGGTTCAGTCATTGGCGGGCCGTATTGATGATCGGTGGGTGATCACTTATGGTGCAAATCCACAAGCGGATGTTCGTTTTCTTAATCTTTCGATGCATGGTCAAAAAACGCATTTTGATGTTCTTATTCGCTCACGCAAAACAGGAAGAAAGATTGAGTTGAAAAATTTGCTTTTACCCATGGCAGGACAGCATAATGTTGCTAATGCAACGGCGGCGATTGCTATTGCGCATGAACTAGGCATTTCAAATGAAGCTATAAAAAGGGGTTTAGCAGAATTTGGCGGAGTAAAACGGCGTTTTACGCGAACAGGAAGTTGGCGAGGTATTGAAATATTTGATGATTATGGACATCACCCTGTTGAAATAAAGGCTGTTTTGCGTGCAGCACGTGAGAGTGCAAAAGGGCGTGTTATTGCGATTGCACAACCCCATCGGTATTCACGTTTGTATCATTTATTTGATGATTTTTCTGCTTGTTTTAATGATGCAGATACAGTGTTGATTACGCCCGTTTATGCGGCTGGTGAAGAGCCTATTATTGGATTTGGTTCTCAAGAATTGGTAGAGCATATTAAAATGGCGGGTCATCGTGATGTGCGCTTGATACATAGTCTGGAAGATGTCGTGTCTCTTGTCTCAAAATTTGCTCAGGCAGAGGATTATGTTATTTTTCTTGGTGCTGGTAATATCACACAATGGGCTTGCGCGTTGCCTCATCAGTTAGCGGTATTGGATGGTCATGGTAAATTTTCAGCACATTGATGGTGAGGCGCTATTGGCGCAACTGCAACCGCTGTTGGGCGGCGTGAGAGGCAAGCTTACACCTAATGTTGAAATGCGTAAGGTAACGTGGTTTCGCACGGGCGGGTTGGCAGAGCTTTTTTATCAGCCTGTTGATGAAGAAGATTTGGCTCTCTTTCTTCAAAATTTGCCTGAATTTGTTCCTGTAACAATTGTCGGTATCGGTTCTAATCTTTTGGTGCGTGATGGGGGCGTTCCTGGTGTTGTGATTCGTCTTTCTCCAAAAAATTTTGGGCAAGTGCAGCAAGTTTCTCCAAAAGGCTTTTTAGTTGGTGCTGGTACGGCGGATAAACATTTAGCTGCTGCTGCTTTAAAGGCAGAAATTGCAGGTTTTCATTTTTATCATGGTATTCCTGGTGCTCTTGGAGGAGCTCTCAAAATGAACGCGGGTGCGAATGGTATTGAAACCGCAGCGCGTGTTGTTGAGGTCTATGCGCTGGATCGTAAAGGGCAACGTCATATCTTGAGTTTGAAAGATATGCATTATTCTTATCGCCATTGTGATATTCCTAAAGATTTTATTTTTACAGCTGCTTTATTGGAAGGAAAACTCGGTAATAAAGATGATATTCGTGCTGCTATGGATGAAGTTTCCCTCCACAGAGAAACAGTACAACCTATTCGTGAAAAGACAGGAGGATCAACTTTCAAAAATCCTGAGAATGGATCTGCGTGGCGCGTGATTGATGAAGCAGGGTGTCGTGGTTTACGGATTGGTGGCGCTCAAATGAGTGAAATGCACTGTAATTTTATGATTAATACAGGGAAAGCAACAGGATATGATCTTGAAGCATTGGGAGAAACAGTGCGTGCGCGTGTTTTTGCAAATTCAGCCCACCTTTTACAATGGGAAATAGAGCGTATTGGTCAATTTGAGCGTGGTCGAAGTGTTTCTCCTTTTGATCCATTTCATTGATTTATTGTTCACTAAAAAAGTGCAAATAAAAAATTGAGTCATTTCAAAGAGATAATAAAAAATTTCTATTAAGAATCAATAAATTAACAAAGAATCTCTTGCATCAGGCTTTTGAGTCTGATTCATTATGCAAAATGCTAGGTTATTGATTCGCAAGGATAAACCTTGTTTTTTCTGTATGTGGTGCTGATGTATTTTATATAGACTACATATAGTATGCGAAAGAGGGTGATTTATTATGAGAGATAAACATATAGCTGTGTTAATGGGAGGTTTTTCTTCTGAACGGTCTGTAAGTTTATCTTCAGGGGCGGCTTGTGCTGATGTTCTAGAGCTGCAGGGGTATCGCGTGAGCCGCGTGGATGTTGACGCGCATATTGCTTCTGTTCTTGAACAGTTACAGCCCGATATTGCCTTCAATGCATTGCATGGTCCATTTGGTGAAGATGGCCGGATCCAGGGGATTCTTGAATATTTAAAAATTCCTTACACCCATTCTGGTGTGATGGCATCCGCTTTGGCAATGGATAAGGGACGTGCAAAAATTATCGTTGCAAATGTTGGGGTTTGTGTTGCTCCTTCTCGTATCATGAGCCGCTTTGCTTTGGGACAAACGCATCCCATGGAGCCTCCTTATGTAATTAAACCTGTGTGTGAAGGATCAAGTTTTGGTGTTGTCCTTGTCCAGGAAAATGAAGCAGCACCGCCGCATAGTATTGGGGGAGCTGAGTGGGGGTATGCCGATGAGGTGATGATTGAAAAATATATTCCTGGTCGTGAATTGACTTGTGCTGTTTTGGGGAATGAAGTGCTGGATGTGTGTGAAATTCTTCCCGATAAACACTTTCCATTCTACGATTATGACTCGAAATATAAAATGGGTGGTTCTCTTCACATTTGTCCTGCACAACTTTCACTAAATATTTACCAAAGTGTGCAAAGAATGTCTTTAGCAGCCCATCAGGCGATAGGGTGTCGAGGTGTTAGCCGTTCTGATTTTCGTTTTGATGAGAAAACGGGAGAATTGGTTTGGCTTGAAATTAATACGCAACCCGGTATGACATCGACGTCTCTTCTTCCTGATATTGCAAAAGCGAGCGGCCGTACTTACGGCGATATTGTTCAATGGATGGTGGAGGACGCATCATGTATGCGTTGAATGTTAATAAAACAAATGTTCCGATGGAGGTGCTTTCAGTGCCGGCTTTGCCACGTCTTTATCGTCGTTTCCTCCGGTTTATGTTTGAGTTTGTTTTTGTCAATATTCATATTCCACGCCATTTCGGTTCTTTTGCGGTGGTATGGTTTTTCTTTGTTACGGCTTTTTATGGACTTTCATCAAGTGGTCAGATGGCTGTGATCGTAAACACGATCATATTAGATAGTAGTTTTGTGGTCACTCATGTCGATATAAGCGGCAATAAGCGTTTGACAAAGCAGGATATTTTTAAAATTTTAAAACTTGATGTTGCGCCTTCTATATTCACTTTTGATGTTGAAAGAGCACGTTCTCTTTTGGAAAAACAGGCTTGGGTGCAATCGGCTAATGTTCAGAAAATTTATCCTAATAGAATGCGCATTTCCATCGTGGAGCGTGAACCCTATGCTATTTGGCAACATGATAGCATAGTGGATATTGTTGATAATACAGGTCGTGTCATTGTGCCCTTTAAAGGGGAAATTGTTCGGGATTTACCTCTTGTGGTTGGGCAGGGTGCACAAAATGCTGCTAAAGTGTTTATTCAAGCGCTGTCAGTCTATCCGGAAGTATATGATCGTATTCGTGCTTTTGTGCGGGTAGGTGATCGACGTTGGGATCTTGTTTTGGATAATGGAATGCGCGTTATGTTGCCTGAAAATGGTGCCCTTGAAAGGCTTTCTTCTCTTGTTTCGTCCGGTACAATGCAAGATCTTTTATCTCGCGATATTCTCAGTGTTGATTTACGTCTTGCTGATCGAATTACTGTTTCTTTATCAGATGAAACGTTGGAGCGTTATCATGCTACTGTAGAAGAAGAAGAACGTATTTTAAAGGCACGAAAGGCAGGAAACCCATGATGTTGCTTAGATCACATCATCTGGGAGGGCGTAAAACACGTTTTTTAACGGTTCTTGATGTCGGTTCAAGTAAGATTGTTTGTCTTATTGCCTGTTTGCGTCCTTTGAAGCATGCGCACTATTTACATGGTCGTACACATTCTACGGAAATTCTAGGCTTTGGAGTGCAGCGTTCACGCGGTATTAAATCTGGTGTTGTCATGGATATGTTTGCAGCAGAACAATCAATAAGGTTGGCTGTTGATGCGGCAGAAAAAATGGCTGGTTTGGTGGTGGATTCAGTGATTGTGAATTTTTCCTCAAGTCGATTACAAAGTGCTTTGATTAATGGAAAAGTCCATTTGAATGGCCGTGAAGTCACCAAGCGTGATATGCGTATGGCCTTTTCAGATGTTTCACGTAAAGCTTTTGATGCTGAACGTCATGTTATGCACTCAGTTCCAGTTTCTTATGTATTGGATGGAGATAAAGGAATTTCTGATCCTGTCGGAATGGCAGGGGAAACATTTGGGGTTGACGTGCATGTGGTAACAGCTGAAACAGCGTCTTTGCGTAATTTAGAAACTTGTATTAATCGTGCACATTTGAGTGTTGAAGCAATGGTTGCTACTCCCTTTGCAAGTGGTCTTGCTGTCTTGATGAATGATGAGGCGCATTTAGGGGCTGCATGTATTGATTTTGGTGGTGGAACAACAACATTTTCAGTGTTTTTTGAGGGAAAATTTATTCATGCGGATGCTCTTGCTGTTGGGGGGCATCATGTCACTCTTGATGTTGCGCGCGGATTTTCTATGTCTCTAACAGAGGCGGAACGTTTAAAAGTTATTTATGGTTCAGCACTTTTAACAAGTGCTGATGAGCGGCAAATGATTAATGTAGCAGAAATTGGGAGTGAACAGCGTGAAATTCAATATCCTCGTGCGGTTCTTGGGCGTATCATTCGTGCGCGTGTTGAAGAAATTTTAGAAATGGTTCGTGATTGTTTAAATCGTTCTGGTTTTGGTCATATCATTGGTAAACGTGTTATTTTGACTGGGGGAGCAAGCCAGTTAACAGGATTGCCAGAAATGGCACGTACTATATTGGGAAGAAATGTTCGTATCGGGCGGCCTTTAGGTATTTCGAGGCTTCCTTCTCTTGCAAAAGGGGCGGCGTTTACATCTGCTGTTGGGTTGTTAATTTATCCGCAATTGGTGGGTTTTGAAGAAAAAACAATGCAGGCGGCAGGAAATCATTTATCGATGGGCACGCGTGGGTATTTTCAGCGTGTCGGTCAGTGGTTGCGTGAGAGTTTTTAGTTAAGTCTAGTTGGATAAATTTCATCGCTTTGGCTTGCGGTGTCTTATGAGAAGGAAAAGAAAATGACGATTAATCTGCATCGGCCAGATATCGCGGAATTGAAGCCACGCATTACCGTTTTTGGTGTTGGAGGTGGTGGCGGGAATGCCGTGAATAATATGATAAATGCTGGTCTTCAGGGAGTTGACTTTGTTGTTGCAAATACGGATGCACAGGCTTTGGCTATGTCAAAGGCTGAACGTGTTATCCAACTTGGGGCAGCTGTGACAGAAGGTTTGGGTGCTGGAGCTTTACCGGAAGTTGGACAAGCGGCGGCAGAGGAATGTATTGATGAAATTATCGATCATCTTGCAGACTCTCATATGGTTTTCATTACTGCTGGTATGGGGGGAGGGACTGGAACAGGGGCTGCTCCCGTTGTTGCTCGAGCAGCGCGTGAAAAAGGTATTTTGACTGTTGGTGTTGTGACAAAACCGTTTCAATTTGAAGGCGCACGTCGTATGAAAACGGCAGAGGCTGGTATTGAAGAATTACAAAAATCTGTCGATACATTGATTGTTATTCCCAATCAAAATCTTTTCCGTATTGCAAATGATAAGACAACGTTTGCTGATGCTTTTGCTATGGCTGACCAAGTGCTTTATTCGGGTGTTGCTTCCATTACGGATTTGATGATTAAAGAGGGTTTGATTAACCTTGATTTTGCTGATGTTCGCTCTGTTATGCACGAAATGGGTCGAGCCATGATGGGAACGGGTGAGGCATCTGGTGATGGACGTGCTTTGGCTGCGGCTGAAGCTGCTATTGCAAACCCATTGTTGGATGATACCTCTATGCGTGGGGCGCGTGGTTTACTGATTTCTATTACGGGTGGTCGTGATATGACTCTTTTTGAGGTTGATGAAGCTGCTAATCGTATTCGTGAAGAAGTGGATGCTGATGCGAATGTGATCTTTGGCGCTATTGATGATGAGTCATTGGAAGGTGTTATTCGTGTTTCTGTGGTTGCCACCGGTATTGATCGTGAAGTTAGTGATGTGGTTCAGTCCTCTCATCCTCAGCTTCAAAGGCCTGCTTCTTCAATGCGCAAGAGTGATCCTGGAACGTCACACAGTTCTTTTCATGTTCAGTCATCGCCACTGCGTTCTGAGTCAATGGTAGAAGTAATCGAATCACTTGAAATAGAGAAGGCTAAATCAACCGGAGAACAGTTCCGTCCCAAAAGTCAAATTTTTGCACATCCTACAGAAGCAATGACGACACGAAGTGCGACGAATGCTGTTGCGTATGGTTCAAATGCTGTTCAGGAACAGAGATCAAATGTGCCTCGTATGCAAGTAAGTCGTGGTTCTCAACAGGCTATGACGGCTCCTGTGAGTATGGAGGCAACAGCGCATGTTCTTGATGAGATGACAGAGGTTGTGAAGCAAAAAGAAAAGCTAGTGCAACCAAAACAAATACAACAAATGCAAGCGCGCTCTCCAATGCGTATGCCTGAGTTAAAGGATTTTCCTCCTGTTGCTCATGGACAAAGTCAAAGAACATCTGTGACTGATCAAGGTCCTCGTAATCTTTGGCAGCGTTTGAAACAGAGCTTAACGCATCGTGAAGAAGAAGAGCCAGAAGCGAGGCTGGAGCCTGCTGTTAGATCGTCTCAGCAGCAAGAGTCTTATGTTTACAATAAAAATTCTCAGGCGCTTTCTCAAGATTCTTCTGTTTATGTTCCACGTCGTTCTGGTGAGTTGCACCCTCAGGTACCACAAGATCAGCGTACTTTTATAAGTGAAGAAGATCAGTTGGAAATACCAGCATTTTTACGTCGTCAGGCAAATTAATTGATGAAAAATGAGGCAAAGTAAGAAAAATTATTACCTCTTTGATGATCAGTCAAAAATTATACAGTAAAATATATTGCTATTTTTGGGATAAAATACTTTGTTTTTAAAAAAACCGCTTATAGTAAGCGGTTTTTTTATTATTTACTATGAATACTTTTTATAGTTTTATAACTTTTGTTAAAAGATGTAAAAGCAATTCAATAAAATAATATGATAAATTTGGTGCCAAAATATCAGTCTACTCTTAAAAAAGCAGTAATATTTAAGGGGATTGGCGTTCACAGTGGCTGTTTGTCAGTGGTAAAGGTTTGTCCAGCGGATGTTGGGTGTGGTATTATTTTTAAGCGTTGTGGATTAGATGGAACAGAGAAAATATTTCAAGCCCATGCATCCCAAACAGGAGAAACTGAATTATCAACGGTACTTGGAGATGGAGATGTAAGGGTTGAAACAATTGAACATTTGATGGCAGCAATTACTGCTTATAATTTGGATAATCTTATTATTGAAGTGTCACATAATGAGGTTCCTATTTTGGATGGTTCAGCGTGGCTATATTGCCAAGCTTTTGAAGACGTTGGCATTGTACAGCAAGATGCGTTGCGTTCTTATTTCATTATAAAAAAACCGTTGCGGGTTGAAGGAGCTCATGGTGTTGCAGAGCTTTTGCCATTCGATGGACGTCGTTTTGATATAATGATCTCTTTTCCTTCTCCTGCTATTGGTAAGCAACATTTCAGTTTTGATCTTACCACACGAGGGTTCAGAGATGATTTGTCACGTGCGCGCACTTTTGGTTTTATCAAAGACGTGGAAAAATTAAGGCTTTCTGGAAAGGCGAGAGGCGCTTCTTTGGAAAATTCTCTTGTTATCGATCTTAATGATAAAATTTTAAATCCCGGTGGTCCTTATTGGGAGAATGAATGTGTTCGGCACAAGATGCTTGATGCGATTGGTGATACTGCTTTGCTTGGGGCGCCTTTTATTGGATTATTTCGTTCTTATTGTAGTGGACATAGAATTAATGCGCAATTGGTGAAGGCTGTTTTGGCAGACGAATCACATTACGAAAAAAGCTTTTTAGAGAAAGAGTAAAAAAATTGACAAGATTTTTTTATCGTTTATTTGATTTTTAAGGGGATGATTGACCTAAACTGCTAAATTGGTTATGTGGATTTTAAAGTGATATGGTATAAGACCTTTTATAACTTGTTTTTGCTACAAGGTGATATTCTGTGGAGGCCGGAAAAACTATGAAAAAATCTCATGTGTGCATTGGAAATATGACATATAGAAAATCTAACATTGTACGCAAGATATTGGGGGTGGTGCTTTTGGGAAGCACCTGTATGTTGGCGGGATGCCTCTTTAAAGAGAAAAATACCCTTGATCCATCTGCTTATGTTTTGAAAATAGAGCCACCAGATGTTTTATATAATCAGGCGCTTGCTAGCCTTGAGAGTGGGAAGCTTGGGGATGCATCAAAGAAGTTTTTGAAGATTGAAAAGCAGTATGCTTATACAGACTGGGGGCGTAAATCTTTAGTCATGGGGGCTTTTACTAATTATCGACTCGGAAAGTATGATGATTCAATTAGTATGGCTCAACGCTATATTACTCTTTATCCAGGGTCGACTGACTCGGCTTATGCGTATTATATTATTGGTCTTTCTTCTTTCCGTCGGATTCCTGATGTTACGCGTGATCAACGTGATACGAAACGCGCTATTGCTGCTATGCAGCTCCTTATAGAGCGTTATCCTAATTCTGAATATGTCAAGGATGCTAAAGATAAAATACGTTTTGGGCGCGAACAGCTGGCTGGCAAAGAAATGCAGATTGGCCGTTATTATGAAGAGGGGCGGCGCTACCTTGCGGCAAGTAGACGGTTTCGTACCGTGGTTGAAGAGTATTCCGATACAAATCAAATTGAAGAAGCACTTTTCCGTTTGACTGAGGTTAATCTTGCTCTCGGCTTAACGGCGGAAGCACAGACGGCAGCAGCTATTTTAGGACGTAACTATCCCAAAAGTGAGTGGTATAAATTTTCTTATAATCTCTTGCAGAAGAATAAAATATCGCCACGCGAGCATAAATCTTCTTGGATCTCAAATGCTTTAGGTGGTGATAAGAAGAGGGTACGTTGATTCTCTATGCTGGTACAGCTTTCGATTCATAATATTGTTTTGATCGAAACGCTCGATATTCATTTTACGGCGGGGTTGACGGTTTTAACTGGAGAAACAGGTGCGGGGAAGTCTATTCTCCTTGATGCTTTATCACTTGCTCTAGGGGGGCGGGGTGATGCTTCGCTTGTGCGTCATGGTGCTGACCGCGGGCAGGTCACAGCTGTTTTTGATGTGTCTGTTTCACATCCTGCACGTCAACTTATTCGTGAGAATGGTCTTGATGATGAAGGTGATATTATTTTACGACGTGTGCAATCAAGTGATGGACGTAGCCGTGTTTTTATCAATGATCAGGTGTCTAGTGTTGCATTGATGAGAAGTGTTGGCCGTTTGCTGGTTGAAATCCATGGACAACATGATGATCGTGCACTTGTTGATGTTGCTACACATCGCCAATTATTAGATGCCTTTGGTGGTCTTGAGGATGAAGTGGAAAATTTGCGTCAGTGTTATTACACATGGCGTGAATTTGAGGAGCGTTTGCAACGGCAGCGTCTTAAAGTGGAGAGCGCGGTACGTGAGGTTGATTATCTTCGTGCGTGTGTAGAAGAGCTTGAAAAGCTTGATTTTAAAGTTGGTGAAGAGGATACTCTTTCTCTTCGTCGTGCCGATATGCTTAAATTAGAAAAAATAGCGACGGATATTAAAGAAGCGGATGATCTTTTAACGGGTCAAAAATCACCAATCCCAGTGCTTTCTAATTTGGTGAGGCGTTTGGAGCGGAAAATTCCTGAGGCACAAGAGCTTATTGTACCTGTGGTGAAATCTATTGATGAGGCATTGCATGCACTTGCAACAGCACAAGAAGGTATTGAGACGGCAATACGAGCATTAGATTTTGAACCTGATGAATTGGAACGGATAGAAGAGCGTCTTTTTTCTCTTCGGGGTTTTGCTCGTAAATATCAAGTTTCTGCGGATGAATTGGTTCAGTTACGCGATAAGATGGATGCTGAACTAGCTGAATTTGAAGAGGCTCAGACTATATTGACACGTTTTGAAGATGAGGCAAAACAAGCACAAAAAAATTATGATATGTTAGCACAAGCGTTGTCAATAAAACGTCAAGAGGTTGCAAAGCACTTATCTGAAAGCGTGATGACTGAGTTACCGGCATTGAAATTAGAGAGGGCTGAATTTATTGTTGAAATGCAAAGTGATATCGAAAAGCGGAGTGCAGAGGGATGTGATCGTATTGAATATTGGGTGCGAACAAATCCTGGAACACGTGCTGGACCGATGCTTAGTGTGGCTTCTGGCGGTGAATTGTCTCGTTTTTTGTTGGCATTAAAAGTTGTTTTATCTGATCGGGGATCAGCACCGACGCTGATCTTTGATGAAATTGATACAGGCGTTGGGGGTGCTGTTGCAGCTGCTATTGGGCAAAGGTTGCAACGCTTATCAGAACATGTCCAGGTTTTCGCTATTACGCATGCTCCACAGGTCGCATCGAAAGCGCATGGTCATTTTCTTATTTCAAAAATTGAGAGTCATGATAAAGGACGCTTTTTTACTGCTATTCATAAAATGGAAGAGCATGAGCGTGCAGAAGAAATTGCTCGTATGTTGGCAGGAGAACAGATTACTGAAGAAGCGCGTGCAGCGGCTCAAAAGCTTCTAGCATAAAGGTAATTAGTCAGCGAAAAAATACTGGAAAGCTTGTATTTATTGAGATTCACTTTATGAGGAGGCGTGGAGATCCTTGTGGCAGTGCTCGTAATTTGGAATAGATTTTATGAACAAAGATGCAGATAAAAATCTCACAGCTTTTGAAGCAGAAAGTGAATTAGAGTGGTTGGCAAAAGAGATTGCACGTCATGATGTGCTTTATAATCGTGATGATCAGCCTGAAATTTCTGATGCAGAATATGATGCTTTGCGCCGCCGTAATGCAGAAATTGAAGCCATTTTTCCAGAGCTTATTCGTGTTGATTCTCCTTCACATAAAATTGGGGCACCAATTTCTGAAAAGTTTGAAAAATCTGTTCATGCACAGCCAATGCTTTCACTTGATAATGCGTTTAGCTCTGAAGATGTTACTGAATTTGTTGAGCGTATTCGTCGTTTTTTACGGCTTCCAGAAACACAAGTGTTGGAAATAACAGCGGAGCCAAAAATTGATGGTTTATCTTTGTCTTTGCGCTACGAAAAGGGGCGGCTTGTGGGTGCGGCAACGCGTGGGGATGGAGCTGTCGGTGAAAATGTGACGGCAAATGCCCGAACCATTGCTGATATTCCACAAGTTTTGCAAGGTGATTTTCCTGATATAATTGAGGTGCGTGGTGAAGTTTATATGGGGCGGGAGGATTTCCAAGCACTTAATATCAGCCAACAAGAGAAGGGCAAGTTAACCTTTGCCAATCCTCGAAATGCGGCAGCTGGTTCACTCCGTCAGCTTGATTCACGGATAACCGCTAGCAGAAAGCTTCAATTTTTTGCTTATGCTTGTGGTGAGGTGAGTGAAATATTGGCAGAAAGTCAAATGGAGATGATGAAAAAGCTAAAAGAATATGGCTTTGTTATCAATCCATTAACAAAAGTCTTTAAGACGTTAGAAGAGATTATTTCTTATTATCACGATATCGAAGAATGCCGTTATTCTTTAAGCTATGATATTGATGGTATTGTTTATAAGGTTAATGATTTGATGCTCCAAAAGCGCTTGGGATTTGTTTCTCGTTCGCCGCGTTGGGCAATCGCGCATAAATTTCCAGCAGAAAAAGCGATAGCGCTTTTGAGAGATATTGACATTCAAGTTGGTCGCACGGGAGCTTTGACACCTGTGGCACGTCTTACGCCTATTACTGTTGGTGGAGTGGTGGTGACCAATGCTAGTTTGCATAATGAGGATTATATTAAGGGAATTGGTCATAAAGGAGAGCCTATTCGTGAAGGACGTGATATTCGTATAGGCGATAGCGTTATTGTACAACGTGCTGGTGATGTGATCCCTCAAGTTATTGATGTTATTATTGAAAAACGCCCGAAAGATGCTGCTGTCTTTATTTTTCCTCATTTGTGTCCAGCTTGTGGGAGTCATGCTGTTCGTGAAGTGGGAGAAGCCGTGCGTCGCTGTACAGGGGGGCTTATTTGTCCTGCACAGGCGATTGAGCGTATTCGTCATTTTGTTGCGCGCAATGCTTTTGATATTGAGGGCTTGGGTAAAAAACAGGTAGAGTTTTTTTTCTATGCTCAAGATGAAGCGCTTTGTATTCATACACCAGCCGATATTTTTACTTTAGAACGTCGCCAAGAAAAATCTTTGATACGTTTAGAAAATATAGAAGGTTTTGGTACTGTTTCAGTTCGCAAATTGTATGATGCCATTAATGCACGTCGCGAAATTCCTTTAAGCCGTTTTTTGTTTGCATTGGGGATTCGCCATGTTGGAGAGGTGAATGCACGCCGCCTTGCGCGTACTTATAAAAATTATACAGCTTTTGAAACTGCGGCTATGGGAGCACTTATGCCGTGTGATAAGGAAAATGAAAAAGGCAATGAAGCTTGGATGGAGCTTACCAATATCGAAGGCATTGGGCCACAGGTAGGGAGCGCAATTGTTGATTTTTATCAAGAAGCGCATAATCGTGAGGTTTTGTCTGTTTTACTTGAAGAAGTAACCCCTCTTGATGAGGTGCCTATCACGACAGCTTCTTCTCCAATAGCGGAAAAGACTATTGTTTTTACAGGAACTTTGACGCATATGTCACGCGATGAAGCAAAAGCATTGGCAGAGCGATTAGGAGCCAAAACATCTGGTTCACTTTCTAAAAAAACAGATCTTCTTGTTGCAGGACCTGGAGCAGGCTCTAAATTAGCTAAAGCTGAAGAATTAGGTGTTGAGGTTATCGATGAAGAGACTTGGCTACAGTTGATTGAGAAACATAATGTTTAGAGGGCGTTTTCTAGAAGATGCGTATGCTGGTTGTATGGTTATCTCTCTTACATTTTTGGGGGCTGGAAGCAAAAAGGGAATAATAGGGGTTGTTTTTTTGCAAAAATAGAGCGCCATATATTTTGATATTTATTAAGTGATTAAAAAACGTTGAATTTAAATATTAAACTTAAACTCTTATGATTAAGAATATACAAGGTTATTATTAGTAAAAGATATACGTTATCACTGTGAATCAAGGTAAAATTGTAACTAAATATGCAGAATTTTTGAGTTTAAACGGCGTAATAAGCTGGTTATAATAGGCTTTTTAGAAATGTGACGCGTAGGATTACAAAATATAATGAAAATTTCTATATAGCAGAATAAGGCTACAACTTCATGTGAAGATGGTGGAGGATAGTTTATAAGCATTATCTGTTACAAGTATATCCCGTTCTGTTTCAGTTTGGGAAGAGCTTTTATCCTATCGGCAAAAAAACTTGAAGTATTTTATAGAAGCGTTTTTTGTGATTGCTGATGGTAAATACGCATTTCTCTCTTTAAAAGAGAAGGGTGTGGTGTTTTTATAAGAAGCATTAGAAGATATTTGTGTTGCCTCATTTAAAGGGGCAGTGTTGCCTTTTTTGTCCATTTTTTATCTTCTTCATTTAAGTAAGGTGCATTCATCTGATAAACGCGCGCATGGTAATCATTGAGCCATTGCCGTTCTTCTTGTGTCAAAAGCTCTGGGAGAATGAGTTTTCGATCAATAGGGCAAAGTGTAAGCGTCTCAAACGAAAGCATTTCTATATCCCCGCCATCAATTTTTTGTGCTGGCTTTACAATTATCAAATTTTCAAGACGGATACCAAAAGCACCTTCGCGATAATATCCTGGTTCATTTGAAAGAATCATACCGGAGATGAGTTCTTGGCATCCTTTGCGGGAAATATTTTGTGGTCCTTCATGAACAGAAAGATAAGACCCAACACCATGACCGGTGCCATGAGCATAATCAAAACCAGCTTTCCACAATGCAATGCGCGCTAGAATATCAATGTCTTGTCCGCGGGTTCCTTTTGGAAATCTTGCAGTTGAAAGAGCAATCATACCTTTGAGGACAAGCGTGAAACAGCGTTTTTCTTCTTCTCCAATATTCCCAATTGCTACTGTACGTGTGACATCTGTCGTTCCATCACGATATTGTCCACCTGAATCAACAAGATAAAGTTCACCCGCATTGAGTTGTTTATTTGTTTGTGTCGTTACACGATAATGAATAATGGCGCCATTTTCTCCTGCTGCTGAAATTGTATCAAAAGAAAGATCTTTAAGTTCTTCTCCCATTTCTTTTGCTGTATTTATGCGAAATTCTTCTAATTTTTGAGCGGCAGAAATTTCACTTATTGACCCTGGTATTTGTTTATCTAACCAGGAAAAAAAACGGGTTAGGGCAACACCATCGCGTAGATGCGCTTTGCGTGCGCCATTGAGTTCTGTGTCATTTTTAATGGCACGTGGTAGAGCGGCAGGGTCGGTAAGTGTGATGAAAGAGCTATTTTTTTCTTCAATAACAGTTCGTAATTTTTCGCATGTTAGCTGTGGATCTAAGGCAAACACTGTCCCTTTTTGAACATACTCTTTGATCTTTGGAATAAGCTGTTCTGGTTCATATAATTTTGCATAACGTTCCAGATATTGTTTCTGTTCTACACCAAGTTTTTTGTTGTTAATGAATAAGGCTGGTGTTTCTTGGATTGGAATGAGAGCAAAACAAAGGGAAAAAGGTGTGTTGGAAACATCGTTGCCACGTATATTGAATGTCCATGCAATGGAGGAGGGGTCTGTAAAAATAAAAGCATTTGCATGAGTTTTCTGTATATCTTTGTAAATCAAAGCGAGTTTTTCATCCGTATTGCACCCAGCATATTTGAGAGGGTGAATTGATAGGGCAGCTTGTGGCAATGATGGCTGATCATGCCAAAGCAGATCAATGGGATTGGAGTGAATTGCTACAAGTTTTCCACCTACTTTCATTTCTAATGCGTTTTTCAATGCATCGGTGGCAGTGATGGTGTGGAGCCATGGATCAAAGCCAATAGAAAGTTTTTGACCATTTTTTTCAAGCCATTGTGAGGGGGGGTAGGTTATGAGATCTTCATAATCAAAAATATTAGGATCAGTTTGTTGGCGAACTTGGAGTTTATATCGCCCGTCTGTAAATATGATGGCTTTGTTTTTTAAAATCAGTGCAATCCCAGCTGATCCAGTAAAGCCGGTTAGCCAGCTAAGGCGTTGAGCATGAGGAGGGACATACTCTCCTTGATGTTCATCTGCACGTGGAACAAGAAAACCATCGAGTCCAAGGCGGTCTAGTTCTTTACGAAGAGAGGCAATGCGTTCTACTGCATAAGCAGGATTTGTTGTCGCCTCAAAAGATTGATACATAACGACGTCCTTTTCTTTTACTTTATTTCAGATGTATCGTAACCCATCCTTGACGGTGGTATGTTTCAATGTGTTTCAGCCCTTGTTTTACATAAGCCTTTAAAACATCTGCATGTTGTTCTTCAAGAATTCCAGAGAGTATCAGTGATCCACCTTTTTGGAGTGCCTTTACCATTTCTTGTGCAAGTGCGATAAGAGGATTGGCAAGGATATTGGCAACAATGAGATCAAAGGGAGCACGTGAAGCAATTTCATCATGGGCAAAATCTGTTGCTGTGACAGCTTTGATATATTTTTTTACGCCATTGAGTTGGATATTGTGTTGTGTAACTTGAATAGCGATTGGATCAATATCAGACGCAAGTATAGCAATAGGTTTGAGCATTGCGATGCCGATGGCGAGTATCCCACTGCCGGTACCAAGATCAAGTGCATTTTGGGGACTTTCATGTTCCATCACTTTGGCAATCATTTCTAAACAACCAGCTGTTGTTTCATGATGTCCGGTGCCAAAAGCTTGATTTGCTTCAATTTCAATAGGGAGAACATTGGCTGGAATGGCGTTTCGGTTGTGACTTCCATGAAGAAAAAAAGGACCGGCTTGCACAGGTTTTAGTCCTTCTAGGCTTTTCTGTACCCAATCAATGTTGGGTAAAACTTCCATATTAATTTTATCAGGATCTATAGAAAGGATTTGGGCAAAGCGTTTCAAAATATGCTCGTAGTTTCCTTGGTTTACATAGAGTGAAAGTTCATATACAGCATTTTGTTCATCTATCTCTGTAAGAGCAAGAGGATAACCTTCTTCGTCAAAGGCTGTGTCTATAAGGGTATAGAACCGTTCTGCTTCATTTTTAGAAGCAGTATAATAGAGGCGAATTTGTTGCGACATGCTGTTCTTTCTTTTGATCGGCTTTTTTTAGTTTAAGATGAGTTTTTTTAACCGTTCAATGGCGATTTCATCTTTTAATTCGCTATCGCTTTCTTTCGTGTCATAACGGATAACGCCAGCTAATTTTCCACCTTTTTTGAGTAAAAAAATTGCTGCTGTATGGTTATATGTATAGTTTCCATCTGTTCCAGGGACTTTTTCAGCAACGATGTTAAAGGAATTGACCATTTTATGAACTTTATCAGGATCTCCACTGATCCCAATGATTTTATTGTTAAAATTACTGAGATATTCATGGAGCACTTCTGGTGTATCACGTTCAGGGTCAACAGTAACAAACCATATGCCTAATTTATCGGCCTTGGGTCCAAGGGCTGTAAGCCATCGATCAAGATTCATCAATGTCGTAGGGCAGATTTCAGGACACATAGTGAAGCCGAAAAAAACTATTGAAGGCTTGCTTCGAATATCAGCCTCAGTGATATTTTTTCCATTAGAATCAGTGAGTGTAAAATTATCACCTAAAGGCTTATTTGTCAGCGCATCATAAATAAAAACACCTGCAAGAAATATGATTGTCAGCCCCAAGATGCGTATTACATTTTTCATAGTTTGACTCTCTTAGATAGATCACGAAATTGTAACATCGGCAGGTTTGTTTTGCAATCTCTGTTTCATGGTTGATTTTATTGGCTTGATTGGTATGTCTTTCCATATCTATTGATGAAACATTGGTGAAAGATGTATGAATATTGAGAAAGATCTTCGATTTCATGAAAGTGAGCCTCGTATCCATACGACAGCGCGGCTGCATGGTTGTAAATTAGGGCGCTATGTGGAAATTAATGAGCGGGTGATTTTACGGGATGTAACCGTTGGAGATTTTTCTTATTTAGAACGTAATAGTGAGGCTATTTATAGCAGTATTGGGCGGTTTTGTTCTATTGCATCTCATGTACGGATGAATGCATTGGAGCATCCTATGGAGCGTGTTTCAACACATAAAATAACCTATCGTCCAAACGAATATTTTCGTTATATGGCATTAGATAGTGGTTTTCGTGAAAGGCGTTGTGCAAAACGTGTTATTATTGGGCATGATGTGTGGATTGGATATGGCGCGGTTATTATGCCTGGGGTGACAGTTGGACATGGAGCAATTATTGGTGCTAACGCTGTTATAACGAAAGATGTTATGCCTTATGCGGTTGTCGCTGGTGTTCCTGCTAAACGCTTGCGGATGCGTTTTCCCAATCATGTCATAGAATGCCTTTTGGAGATGGCTTGGTGGGATTGGTCGCTTGATACAATTTACGATGCATTGCCGGATATGCAAAATTTACCCATTGAAGTCTTTGTTCGCAAATGGAAATGATAATCAGAATAAAACAAAACGTTCTCTTGCAAAAACTGATCGTGGTTTGCTTTTAGTTAAGCTTTGTTTACAAAATTATCTAGTACACGCTTTTCACCGGCTTTTTCAAACATTATTGTCAATTTATGATCGTCTATTGCTGTAATATGACCATAACCAAATTTTATGTGAAAAATCCGATCATTAATAGAAAAATCTGATGATTCATGAGAGATTGATTGAGCGATAAATTTCCCTTCAATCGTCTTGTTTTTTTGTGCACGCTTTTGTCTTGCTGTTGCATAGCCAGTATAACAGGAATCGTGATTTTGAAAGGAAGATTTTCCATAACCACCATAAGCTGTTTCCGTTGCTATGACTTCTATATGTTCTGCTGGTAATTCATCTAGAAAGCGGGAGGGAAGAGTAGATTGCCAAAGTCCATGAATTCTACGATTAGATACAAACCATATATGCAGGTGTTTTTTTGCTCTTGTGAGTCCAACATAAGCAAGACGCCGTTCTTCTTCTAATCCTGAACGTCCACCTTCATCTAATGAGCGCTGATGGGGAAAAAGTCCTTCTTCCCAGCCAGGAAGAAAAACTGTTTCAAATTCAAGCCCTTTGGCTGAATGAAGGGTCATGATGTTGACTGCATCGGTATTTTCATTGTTTTCAGCATCCATAACCAGTGCAACATGTTCCAAAAAACTTTGAAGATTTTCAAATTGTTCCATGGAACGGATCATTTCTTTAAGATTTTCTAGTCGTGTAGGAGCCTCTGGTGAGCGATCTTCTAGCCACATGGTTGTATAACCAGAATCATCAAGGATAATCTCGGCAAGTTCTTTATGAGGTGTGTCTTGAAGCATATTTTGCCAGCGGCGGAAGTTTTCAATAAGGTTTCGTAACGCACTGCGTGCTTTAGGCTTTAACTCATCTGTTTCAATGATGTCAGCGGCCGCAGAAAAGAGAGGAACAGCACGTGCTCGCGCACTCTCATAAAGAATGCGCAGGGTTGCATCGCCTATGCCGCGTTTCGGTGTATTAATAACACGCTCAAAAGCTAAATCATCAGCAGGTTGGACAACAACGCGTAAATAAGCCATAGCATCACGTATTTCCATTCGTTCATAAAAACGAGGACCACCAATGACGCGATAGTTAAGACCAAGCGTTACAAAGCGATCTTCAAATTCACGCATTTGGAATGATGCACGCACCAATATAGCCATATGATTTAATGCATGACCTGTTTGTTGTGCTTGTTCAATTTCTTCTCCGATGGCACGGGCCTCTTCTTGCGAATCCCATGCTGAATGTATTTTTACTTTTTCTTCCTCACTCTTTATTTGTGCAGAAAAAAGGACTTTTCCCAGTCTTTCTTGATTATGAGCAATGAGATGGGAGGCGGTTTTAAGAATATGGGATGTTGAGCGATAATTGCGTTCTAGACGAATAATTTTGGCAGAAGGAAAATCTTTTTCAAAACGTAATATATTCTCGACTTTTGCACCACGCCATCCATAAATGGATTGATCATCATCGCCAACACAACAAAGATTAATATGTTGACCTTTGGGCTGTTGTGCCAAAAGGCGAAGCCAAAGATATTGTGCTGTATTTGTATCTTGGTATTCATCGACAAGAATATAGCGAAATTGAGAATGATATTCGCGAAGAATATCTGGATTATGTTGGAAGATAGAGATAGAATGAAGTAGAAGGTCGCCAAAATCACAAGCATTGAGGTCTTTTAATCGATTTTGATAACTGTGATAAAGTTCGCGTCCCATGCCGTTGCCAAAGGAATGAGCATCACTTTTTGAGATATGTTCTGGTGAAAGTCCTTGATTTTTCCAAGAATCAATCATCATGGCAAGGTTTCGTGCGGGCCAACGCTTATCGTCTAGTCCCTCAGCTTGAATAAGCTGTTTTAAAAGTCGAAGAACATCATCGCTATCGAGAATTGTAAAGTTTCTTTTTAAACCAACAAGCTCTGCGTGACGGCGTAAAATTTTAGCACCAGTGGAATGAAAAGTTCCAAGCCAAGGCATACCTTCAACAACTTCTCCAATAAGTTCACCAATACGTATTTTCATTTCACGTGCTGCTTTGTTGGTGAAAGTGACAGCAAGTATTTGCTGAGGAGAGGCAAGCCCACAGCGCAAAATGTGAGAAATACGGGTTGTTAAAACGCGCGTTTTTCCTGTACCAGCACCTGCAAGAACTAAAAGAGGTCCCTCAGTATTCATAACAGCTTGTTGCTGTTCTGGATTGAGTTGTTCTAAATAGTCCGTGTTATATGATTTTTGTTCTTTTAGAGTATGGGAGGAAAAACCAGAGCTCTTCTTATCATGGTCTGGAGGGGAATCCTCTTCAAAGAAAGGTATGTTGTGATCAGAAAAATTACTCATTATATCTCTTTTGTAGTCTTTTTTTCATTGAAGTTCTAGATTAAAAAAACTTCTCTTAAAAAAGTCACAACAGCTTCAGTTGAATAAACAAAAAGAGAACGTAAAAAATAAGCATAAACATTAAAGGCGTTGGGTGAGAACACTTTGAAGGGCATAAACGCGTAACGAAGCCGAAAGATTGACTTGTTGTGGTCTTTTGCTATCAATATCAGTGATAATAAAGGCTAAAGATTGTCCTTTTTTGCGGGCTATATCTTTTAGAATATCTAAAAATGGCGGTTCTAAAGAGACGCTTGTTGCGTGCCCATCAACGCGAACAGATATTTTTCGTGGAATGACTTTTGACCAATCGATAGAATTATTTTCGTGCATTTTTCCACCTTTATTCGTCGTTTCGTAAACGATTTTGATCAAGAAATTTTTGCGTTTTTAAAGATTTTTGTTGCTCAAAAAATTTTTCAGTTTTTGTTCGTCCAAAACGATAACGATTTTGCTCAGCACGAAGAGATTTTTCTGTACGTTTTTTTTGTTTTCGAAATCGGCGAAGATTAATCAATTCAGTCATGAGAAAATTTATTTTTTCCGAAAAGAATCTAAAGAGACAACATCAGCACTTTGTTTTGTATCGCTATTTGAAGATTCTTTATTTGTACTGAAATTTTGTTCTTTTGTAAGCGTATTTTCTTTTTTTTGTGTGTTTGATAAGGTAATGGGCGTCGTTGAGGTATTTTCTGAATTTTCACTTTCTCCAGAGGTAAGATTTGAGGGCAGATCAAATGCTGCTTCAAATGCTGCTACAGGATCATAAAAGACCTGAATGGAAGTAAAAGGAATCACGAGCTTTTCGGTTATTTCCCTGAAGGAGAGGGTTACTTCGAAAGCTGTTTCTGAAACACTGAGATCTCTAAACTGATGTTGTAAGACGATTGTCATTTGCTCAGGATAGCGATTTTTTAGCCGAGGAGAAATTTTAACGCCCGGGGCATTCGTCAAAAAAGTTATAAAAAAATGATGATTTCCCGGAAGACCTGCTTTGCTAACTTCCGATAAAACTTTACGGATAACTCCACGAAGCGCATCCTGAACGAGAATATCGTAACGGATTTGATCTTTAACCATCGAAGTTTATTCCTTTTATTTCACGTAGCAGAATGGAGCGTATTGATATTGTGTGATAGATATATTTTAAAATTAGCAGTATTTTGTCTACGATGCACCTCAATAAATCGAATAAAAACGAAACTCTATGGTAAATAATGTCTGATAATGTCTGAAAGATCAATCAATAACATTTAAAAAAAGTGAAGGCTTCTGTTGCCAGGTGCCTCCGAACCCCGCTTAAACCTGCGACGGTTTAAGACTTAAATTGAAACATTCGCACTGCATTAAGCAGCGAGACGTGCTTCCGCATAGTTGTCATTTGCAACTACTCATTTAGTCCGATAACGGTGGTACTATGCCGAGTAAAAGAGCAATCTTTACGCCCTTGTCGATCCTATTTCGCCCCCACCAAAATATAACTTTGGTCTCTTATATTTTGGTGGAGGCGCCGGGTACCGCCCCCGGGTCCAATGAGTTTATTTCATTGTCCATTTATTACCATAGCTGGTAAACCAGCTCCTTAAATATAGATGAAGAACAGTCTTAGGAAAAGGGGGGGTTGTTAATATTTTTAATCCTCTAATTATTTATGGAGCTATATGATGCGGCTGTAAAGTATAGGCCGCTCATTTTTGGAGAGGAGATGATGCAAAATGACCAATAATCTAGCAGATATTAAACTATATGATTCAAATCCCGATGAAGCAGCAGTAGAACGGCTTAGCCGTCGTTTAGCTTTAGTGATGAAAAAGCAGGATGCAGCGCTTGTTGCTACATCGGATCCAAAAGAGTTAGAACGCGTTGAAAAATGGGTTCAAGATGTATTAGGCGCGGATGAGCAGAGGGCTAAAATGGCTGTGTCAAAAGTTGCAGAAATGATGTCTGGAGATCGCAGAAAAAGTCGTATGACTTTCTATTATTTGGTAGCTAAACAATTAAACGCACTTGATAAAATTTAAACAATTTTAAAATTCAATTTTGCTCAATAAAAAAAGCCCAAAATTCTTTGGGCTTTTTTGTTTAGCATCGAAGGTTTAATCGTTTTCTTGAAGATATCCTCCTTTGCTCATATCCGGTATAAAGAGGGTGGTAATGAATGCAATGATCATTACGCCGATTACGTAAAAATAAAACAGTGATTCATGTCCTATATTTTTTAATCCAAGTGCTACGTATTCGGCAGAACCACCAAATAATGCATTGCCAATAGCATGAGAGAGACCAACTCCCAGTGCTCGTACTGAAGAGGGAAACATTGCTGATTTTACGACACCAGAGATGGATGTATACATGCTCATAATACAGAGTATTCCAATAATAACTGATAGCGCAATCCATGGATTATGCGTGTGACCGATTATGAGAAGTCCAGGAATCGTAAAGAGAGTAGAGAGTGCACTCCAAAGGATAAGTAAATTTCTTGTCCCAATTTTATCAGCTAGGATACCAAATATGGGTTGGAGTAATATGAAAATAAAGAGTGCAGCGGTCATTACAGTTGTAGCGGTATGTTTATCAAATCCCGTGGTTGTGATCAGATATTTCTGCATATAAGTCGTACAAGTGTAAAATGTGAGAGATCCTCCAGAGGCGAAGAGAACAATCACAAAAAATGCTTTTGTATGCTTGCTTAGAAGCTCTTTAAGACTACCAGTATGTTTTTGAGAACGGCTTTTTTTAGTGGTCGTTTCATGAAGCGAACGACGTAGATAAAGTGCAACTATTGCTGCTAATCCACCAATGGCAAAAGGAATACGCCAGCCCCATGTTCTTAATTGGTCTTCCGTTAGATAAAGTGCCAGAATAAATATAATAAAACTGGCTAAAAGTTGACCAGTAATAAGCGTACCAGATTGGAAAGAAGCGAAGAGACCGCGGTGTTTTTTAAGGGAAACTTCGCTTATATAAGTTGCAGCTGTACCATATTCACCACCTGCTGAAAGTCCCTGCATCATACGGATTAGGAGGAGAAGAATTGCTGCAGTTCTCCCTAAAGTTTCATAAGTGGGAAGTATGGCAATGAGAAAAGAGCCCCCACACATCATAAGAATAGATATGAGCATTGAGCGTTTGCGTCCATAACGATCAGCAATAAAGCCAAAAAGCCAACTTCCAATTGGGCGCATAAGAAAACCAATAAAAAAAATCCCTGCAGTTTTAAAAAATTGGGTAACAACATCGCCATCTGAAGGGAAAAATTGTGGTGCAAAGTAAATAGAGGCAAATGAGTAAACGTAAAAATCATACCACTCTACTAGATTCCCTGATGCGCTAGATATGATAGCGAAGATACGTTTTCTTGTATCATGTTGTATTAAAGTTGTTTCATTTTTCATGAAGTGCTCCCCTTTTAAATTTATAGTTGATATTTTCTAACCATAATTGTTTATGATTTCCAGAAAAATTCAATTGTGTAATGATTATTTTTATGAATAACTATTTAAAATAAAATAATTTTGCAATTTTAAACTATTTATTATATAGTATAAATATTTTTATTAATTAATTTAAATAATAAAAATCGTCGTAATAAATTTAATAATTAAATATAATTGTTTTCTTGATAAGATTTGATTAAGTTTTTCTTATAGTAAGATACATTTAATTTTATGAAAATTTGTTAAATTTAAATTATATCAATAGATTTGTACAATTTTTGGTAATTTAAGTATTTTATAAAAGGCTGTTTTATTATTTTATTAAATAATTTTATTCATAGCATTAACTCTGTTCCTGATTTGCAAGAGGTATAGTTATGAGGACGTAATATAAAAAGGGTAGAAAAAAATCTTATGGTATTTGGGTTTCTCAATTGAGATAAAAAATGATAAACAATCATTACAAATCAATATGTTATGGAAGTAATATCTATAGGTCATAGAAAGTATTCGATGACTGTCTATTGTTGAGAGTAAGATAATGAAGTGGGTTTCATAAATAAAATTAATTTTTTGTGTAAATAATTATAAAAAAAGCCCATTTTCTTGGGCTTTTTTATCCAAAAAATAAGTTTAATGAAGTTTATCGTCTTTATCGAGATATCCTCCTTTATCTATATCGGGCATAAGGAGAATAGAGATGAGTGCAATGACCATCATACCAACTATATAAAAAAAGAAAACAGATTCGTATCCCATATTTTTTAATCCAAGCGCTACATATTCAGCAGAACCGCCAAATAGTGCATTTCCAATGGCAAAAGCAAATCCAACACCAATTGCGCGGATTGAGGCTGGGAACAATTCTGCTTTTATGATACCAGCAATGGACGTATAAAAACTCATAACACAGAGTATTCCAATGATGATTAAGAGTGCTGCCCATGCATTATGGGCATTCCCAATCATTTTAAGTACAGGAATGGTGCAGATAATGGATAAGGTACTCCAACTAATGAGTGAAGCTCTTGCTCCAATTTTATCGGCTATGAAACCTAAAAGGGGTTGGAGTAGCACAAAAATAAAGAGGGCGGCAGTCATTATCGTTGTTGCAGTTTGTTTATCAAAGCCCGTGGTTGTGATCAGATATTTTTGCATATAAGTGGTGTATGTATAAAATGTGAGTGATCCACCAGCTGTAAAGCCAACAACCAAAAAGAAAGCTTTTTTATGATTACGAAAAAGTTCTCTAAGACTACCAGCATGTTTTTCAGAGCGGCTTTTGTGGGTTGTTGTTTCATGGAGCAAACTACGCAGATAAATTGCGACAATTGCTCCAAAGCCACCAATGACAAAAGGAATACGCCATCCCCACGCTTTTAACTGATCTTCAGTAAGGTAAAGAGATAAAATAAATATTATAAAACTTGCAAGAAGTTGACCTGTGATCGTTGTTGCATATTGAAAAGAAGCAAAGAGCCCACGACGATTTTTGGGTGCAACTTCGCTCATATAAGTTGCTGCTGTACCATATTCACCGCCAACGGAAAGTCCTTGGAACATGCGGACTAAAAGGAGGAGAAATGCTGCTGTTATTCCCAAGGTTTTATAGGTAGGAAGTAGGGCAATGAGAAAAGAGCCTCCACACATCATAAAAACAGAAATCAGCATTGAGCGTTTACGTCCATAACGATCCGCAATGAATCCAAAGAGCCATGCTCCAATTGGACGCATAAGAAAGCCAATAAAAAAGATTCCTGCAGTTTTTAACAGTTGTGTAACGATATCTTCATCTTCAGGAAAAAATTGTGATGCAAAATAAACCGATGCAAAGGAGTAAGCATAAAAGTCGTACCATTCTACCAGATTTCCTGATGCACTGGATATGATAGCAAAAATACGTTTCCTTGTATCATGTGGATCTAAAGTTGTTTGATTATTCATGAAGTATTCCCCTTTTAGATTTATAACTTTTCTTCTCTTTAAAGTTGTTTACAGTTTAAGCCATAAAAATTCAATTATATTGCGATTTTTCTTAAAAAAAGGGGGATGGAAGCGGCTTATTTTTATGATGTTTGCAGTTTTTATTTTTGTCATAGAACAAAAACGGTACTCATATTTATAGGAAGGTATGTTTTGATTTTTATTGTATCTTTAACGGTGTCATTGATCATCCAGATCAGAAAGGGGTGTTGAGAGAGGATTGATTGGTGATAATAGATGCGGTTTAATTTCTATTATTAGACAAATAAGGAAACGATATTTTGCTTATTTTTGATAAAGAAAAGAGGATTTTAATTAAAACAGATCTGATGTTTTTAAAGCTAAGTATACTGGATTTATTGGTATCATGAAAAATATACGGTCATGACATGGGATAATTTATTTACCATGGTTCATATCAAAGAAGAGGATATCGCTCCTTTATGATACGAGAGATGTTTATGATATGAAAGGCGTGTCTGTAATAGGTTGTAAATATTGATTTTACAGTACTATCATAATCAAGAAGCCCGAAAAATCGGGATTCTTGATTTAGTTTAGAAAATTTAATGGATACTATCACCTTGAAGATAGCCCTCTTTCCGAGCATCGGGCATTAAGAGAACAGAAATGAATGCAATAATCATCATGCCGGTTATATAAAAATAGAAGACAGATTCATATCCAAGATCTTTTAATCCAAGCGCGACATATTCAGCAGAACCGCCAAACAGTGCGTTGGCAATAGCATAAGAGAGCCCAACTCCTATTGCTCGTACTGAAGCGGGAAACATTTCTGATTTTACAATGCCAGAGATGGACGTGTAAAAGCTCATAATGCAGAGCATTCCAATAATAACTGATAAAGCAATCCATGTACTATCAGTACTACCAATCACATTAAGTCCAGGAATGGTAAAGATAATAGATAAGACACTCCAAATAAGGAGTGAAGTTCTTGTTCCAATTTTATCAGCCATAAAACCAAATGCAGGTTGAAGTAACATGAAAACAAAGAGTGCAGCAGTCATCACAGTTGTGGCTGTATGTTTATCAAAGCCGGTGGTTGTAATCAGATATTTCTGCATGTAAGTCGTATAGGTGTAGAATGTGAGCGATCCTCCAGCGGTAAAGCCGATAACTAGAAAAAAAGCTTTTCGGTGGTTGGTTAGAAGTCCCCTAATACTACCAGCTTGTGCACTAGAACGACTTTCTTTGGTCGTTGTCTCATGGAGCGTGCGGCGTAGATAAATCGCAACAATTGCTCCTAGTCCACCAATGGCAAATGGAATACGCCAACCCCATGCTTTTAGCTGATCTTCGGTGAGGTAAAGCGCTAAAATGAATATAACAAGACTGGCTAGAAGCTGACCACCAATCAGTGTGGTGTATTGGAAAGAGCTAAAAAATCCTCGGCGATTTTTGAGGGCAATTTCGCTCATATAAGTTGCTGTTGTACCATATTCACCACCGACAGAAAGCCCCTGAAGCATTCTGAGTAAAAGTAAAAGAATTCCTGCTGCTACTCCAATGGTTTCATAGGTAGGAAGTAGGGCGATTAAGAACGAACCACCACACATCATAAAAACAGAGATAAGCATTGAGCGTTTGCGTCCGTAACGATCGGCAATGAAGCCAAAAAGCCATCCGCCGATTGGGCGCATAAGAAAACCAATAGCAAAGACACCAGCTGCTTTTAAAAGTTGTGTAACGACATTGCCATCTGAGGGAAAGAATTGTGATGCAAAGTAAATGGACGTAAAGGAATAAACATAAAAATCATACCATTCTACTAGATTACCTGATGCACTGGACATGATAGCCCAGATACGTTTTCTTGTATCATGTGGTGCTAAAGCTGGTTCATTCTCCATAAATTTATCCCTTTTATGATCATACCTAACTTGTTTCTTTTAAAATTTATTTACGATTTGATTCATCAAAATGCAATCGTATAATAATAATTTCCTATAAAAGATGTTTGGGAAGAGGATTTTTTTGAATTGTATTTTTATAAATTTTGAAGTTTCTATTTCCTGTAACGTTAAGAATCAACCATAATATTTATATGAAAATCTATCTTGATCTTTTATCGCATGTTTTAAATAACGGCATTGATCGTACAGATCGAACCGGTGTGGGGACGCGATCAATTTTTGGGTATCAAATGCGGTTTGATTTGCAGGCTGGCTTTCCTCTGTTAACAACGAAGAAATTGCATTTGCGCTCGATCATTTATGAGCTTTTGTGGTTTTTGAGAGGTGATACAAATATTGCATGGTTGAAGGAACATGGTGTGTCAATTTGGGATGAATGGGCTGATGAGAAAGGGAACCTTGGTCCTATTTATGGTTATCAGTGGCGCTCTTGGCCTGCTCCCGATGGACGGCATATTGATCAAATCAGTCATCTTTTGACGATGATTAAAGAAACGCCTGATTCTCGTCGCTTAATTGTATCTGCTTGGAATCCCGCACTGATAGAGGAGATGGCTTTGCCTCCTTGTCATTGTTTTTTTCAATTTTATGTTGCTGATGGGAAGCTATCTTGTCAGCTTTATCAGCGTTCAGCAGATATTTTCTTAGGTGTTCCGTTTAATATTGCTTCCTATGCGTTGTTGACGATGATGATTGCCCAAGTAAGCGGACTTAAAGCAGGAGACTTTATTCATACTCTGGGCGACGCTCATCTTTATTCTAACCATTTTGAGCAGGCGAGATACCAGTTGTCTCGTATACCAAATGCTTTGCCGTTGATGCTTATAAATTCAGCGGTAACAGATCTTTTTTCTTTTAAATTTGAGGATTTTGAATTGCTTAATTATGAAGCGCAGCCCCATATTAAGGCACCGGTAGCAGTATGACTTTTCCAGTTTGTTTAATTGCAGCTGTTGCAGAAAATGGTGTTATAGGTCGTGAAGGTGCGATGCCTTGGCATTTATCTACGGATTTGCAACGCTTTAAGGCTTTGACTTTTGGTAGCCCCATTATTATGGGGCGAAAAACTTGGGATTCTCTTGGGCGTCCTTTACCAGGGCGTACAAATATTGTTATTACCCGTAATTGTGCATTCACGGCTGAAGGCGCTGTTATTGTTCATTCTTTGTCGCAAGCCTGTTCTATCGCAAAAAGTGTGGCTTCTCAAAATGGTGCGGATGCAGTTTTTATTATTGGGGGTGGTGAAATTTTTCAACAAGGGTTGCATATGGCTGATAAAATATTCCTTACAGAAGTTTTAGCTTCTATAGAAGGTGATAGTTTTTTTCCTGTTTTTGATAAAGAAAAATGGACTATTGTAGAAACACAAGATATTCCAAAAGGAGAAAAAGATAGTCATCCGACACGTTTTGTGGTTTACGAACGAAAATAATTATAAGTGAAAAGAACCTGTCAGTTGTATTGTAATGAGATAAGAGAATCCCTATAAGATCCAAGTGGATGGTTGGTATTTGAATGAATGGTAGTCAGTTAAAGAGGTGATAATGCCCTGGACAAATCAAAATGGTGGTGGCCCGTGGAGTGGCGATAAAAACAAGAACAGTGGTGACAAAAAAACATCGGCTAAGAATCTTTTTGGTTCTGGTGGCAATAATGGTGGCGAAAATGGTCCCAATCTTGATGATATTTTGCGTAAAGGGAAGGATCAGTTTAAACAATTTAGTAGAGGGGGAATTGTTGTTTTGTTCCTTCTGATTGCTGTGTGTTTTTTGCTCTATCAATCACTTTATATTGTCCAACAAAATGAGCAAGCAGTAGAATTGCGTTTTGGTGTGCCTAAGGCGGGAATTATCGGTGATGGATTGCATTTTCACTTTTGGCCAATTGAGACTTATATGAAAGTGCCTTTAACTGAAAAAACGATTGCAATTGGTGGGAAGCCTGGTCAGGTACAACAAAGTGAAGGTTTGATGCTGTCTAGTGATCAAAATATTGTTAATGTCAATTTTTCTGTTTACTATCGCATTTCACATCCAGGACAATTTTTATTCAATGTGAATGATCAAGAAGGGACAGTTCGTCAGGTTGCTGAAAGTGCAATGCGCGAGGTTATTGGTTCCAGACCTGTTGATGATGTTTTACGCGATAAAAAAGAGGAAGTTGCTAACGATGTGCGAAAGATTACCCAGTTGACTGTCGATAAATATCAACTCGGTGTCGAAATAAGCCGTGTATCGATTAGTGAAGCTGCTCCTCCGACAAAGGTTGCTGCTGCTTTTAATTCTGTTCAACAGGCAGAGCAGGAACGTGGACGAATGATTGAAGAAGGAAATCGTGTGCGTTTTACGAAGATTGGTTTAGCAAATGGTGAAGCTTCACGTACACGGGAAATCGCAAAAGGTGAAAAAGCACAAATGGTTGAAGAGGCACGCGGGCGTGCTGAACGTTTTCAGGCCATAGCCCGTGAGGCGGCAATATCACCAGAGGCTGCGCGTTATCGTCTTTATATGGAGACGATGGGGCGTATTTTCTCTTCACCAAATAAATTGGTTCTTGATCAAATGAATTCTCCAGCGGTGCCTTATCTTCCTTTGAACGAATTGCTGCGTAACAATTTATCAGAAAAAGCAAAAGCGAAATCAGCACGTTCGACATCGCTCTTGGATGCTCATATTTCTGGAGGACGCTAATAATGCAGCAGTCTCGTTTTTTGTTTATTTTTAGTACTATAATGTTTCTTTTGATCATTTTATGGATGTCACTTTTTATTGTCTATCCTCGTCAACAAGTGGCAATTAAGCGTTTTGGTCAAATTGTTAAGGTCGAGTCTAATCCTGGAATTTATTCGAAAATGCCCTTTGTGGATAAGATGATTGTGGTGGATAATCGCTTGTTGCGTTACGATGTTCCTACGCAATCGGTACAAGTTCGTGGGGGTGCTTATTACGAAGTGGATGCGTTCTTTATTTATCGTATTACGGATCCTAAATTGTTTTTACAGCGTATTGCTTCGGGGCGTCCACAAATTGCGGCACGTGAAAACCTTGCACCACGGTTTATTGACGCTTTGCGTGCTGTTTATGGTAAGCGAGAATTTAAAGCAGCCTTATCGGATGAACGAGGCGCAATGATGGCTGAGGTGCAACGGCAATTTTCTATAGATGCAGGTTCGCTGGGTATTACGATTGTTGATGTGCGTATTCGAAAAACCGATTTAACGGATGCTGTTTCAGAAGATGTTTATCGACAAATGGCAGCTGAACGGGAGGCTGCTGCGGAAAATATTCGTGCTCGTGGTCAACAAGAACGAGATCGTATTGTGGCAGAAGCAAATCGTGAATATGAAGAAATTGTGGCAGCCGCAAAGCGTGATGCTGAAATTACTCGCGGTGAAGGACAAGCCGAAAGTATTCGCATTTTATTAAATGCGCGGGAAGCTAATCCATCTTTTTACGATTTTTGGTTAGCGATGGAACAGTATAAGAATTTAGAAAGAGTTCCGATGGTCATTTCACCAAATGAGGATTTCTTTTTTTATTTTCAAAATCCCTTGCAAGTAAAGAAAAAGCTTTCATCAACAATGAGTCCTAGTTTGAGCAAAACTGATTCAAAGTCTGGTGGAGAATAGATGAAACAATGTATAGAGTATACTATTTCATATGAGAAGTATGCTCTATAGCTGCTTTTTTTATGATGAATGTAAGACAGTATTAAGCCATACTGATTTTGTATAATAAAATTGGGTAAGGCTCTTTTCAGCTTTGGTTAAAGGCATATCATGGATAGAAGTATCGTGAGTAGAAATACGTTTTTGAAGTCTTTTATCACAAGAGTTGTTTTGTGTGTGATTTTGTTTTTATCAGGATCAGTGAATTTGTCTTGGGGCGCAGAGACAAACAAGACATTGCTTTCTGTTCCTGATTTAGCTTCTGAGCTTTTGGAGACGGTTGTGAATATTTCTACGGCACAGACGGTTGAAGGAACCGAACAGGATGAAAATACTTCAGTACCCGTTATTCCTAAAGATTCATTGCTGGAGGAATATTTTAATGATTTTTTTACACCCAAAGATGGTCAAAAAAATAGTCAATTTCAAAAGGTGCGTTCTTTGGGATCTGGTTTTGTGATTGATGCGCAAAAAGGGATTATTGTTACAAATTATCATGTTATTGTTGATGCTGATGATATTGAAGTTAATTTTACGGATGGTACAAAACTCAAGGCGAAGCTTCTTGGCAAGGATAGCAAAACTGATTTGGCACTACTTCAAGTGGATGCGGGACGTAAAAAATTAAAAGCTGTGCGTTTTGGTGACTCAGAAAAAGCACGTATTGGTGACTGGGTTATGGCTATTGGTAATCCTTATGGTTTTGGTGGAAGTGTAACGGTTGGTATTATTTCTGCACGTAACCGTGATCTTAATGCTGGTCCCTATGATAATTTTATTCAAACAGATGCAGCAATTAATCGGGGCAATTCTGGTGGTCCGTTATTTGATAGAAATGGTGAAGTCATTGGCATTAATACAGCAATTGTTTCACCTTCTGGAGGATCTATCGGTATTGGGTTTGCTATTCCATCGGATATGGCCCTTTCTGTTATTAATCAATTGCGTGATTTTGGAGAAATAAGGCGTGGTTGGTTGGCTATTCGTATTCAGCCGGTAACAGAGGATATTGCAAAAAGTTTAAAATTGGACAATGCTGTAGGAGCATTGGTGGCTGGTAAAATAGAACAGACAGAAGAAAATAATGTAGATAATAGTCAGTTACAAACTGGAGATGTTATTCTTTCCTTTGGTAATTTCAAAATTAAGCATGCACGTGATTTGCCGCGTTTAGTTGCAGAAAGTTCAGAAGGAAAAGTGGTGGATGTTACTGTTTTACGGAATGGGCAAGAAAAAACAGTAAAAGTTAAGCTTGGACGTTTGATTGAAACAGATGCAAATGAAGATATAGAAGAAGAAGTTGATGATAAAAAAGACAATGATCTGTCAAAAAGCGTGACAATGCAATTTATGGGAATGACGCTAGCTGAATTGACAGAGGATTTGCGTCATCGTTATTCAATTTCAGATAAACTTCGAGGATTAGTGGTAACATCTGTTGCACGAAATAGCGCAGCGGATAAAAAGCGTATTCGCGTTGGTGAAGTCATTATTGATATCAATCAGAGTGCTATCACAACAATCGATGAGGCTAAAAAACGTATTCATAAATTACGTGAAGCTGGACGCAAAAATGCTCTATTCATCGTAGCGCGTCCAGATGGAGAGTTACGGTTCGTAGCGCTTCTAATGGATTGATACCCCAATAGATTGAGGCTTAAAAATTAATTTTTTGTTTTTTATCAGCTTTTAGTATATGAGCTACTTTGTAGCTCAGCCATGTGATGTCCAATATTTCTCAAGCTCATTTCATGACAAAGAGCATGAATTGTATAACATAAAATCCGTTGGGCAGCTCTATTTTTGCATTAAATAAAAGTACAAGTTGGTACCATAATAGATTTGCTAGTTCCCAATATTGCAACAGCCTAGGCTTTGAAGTGCTGCATAAGAGATCTATGTCTTGTGTTTAAGTCAATTTTTATCTCTGCTTTTGATGCACAAGTGAATGGTATTGATATGGCACTTTATGAGAAGGATAAAAATGAGAAAATCTTATGATATTGGGAGCTCTTATTCAGATTGCAAAACGCTCAACTATTATAGATAAAGGGTGCAATTATTATTATAAATAATGTTTTTTTATCTAGTGAGACTTTTAGCACTTTATGATTGTACTTTGTGTGCTATAAAGAACATTTTTTTCACTTCAGTTTGAAAAAAGTTATCCTAGAGAAAAATCATATTAGACTAAATTAGTTATATATATTTATACCTTTTTTGGTGACGGATGAAAAAATAGTTATAAATAAAGAGAGCGTGAAGAAGACAATTTCTGAATCTCTTATTATAAATCAGAGTAGCATGCTGTTTTTATAGGAAAAAATAAAGCTTTTTGATTGTATAGGTTAAGCTCAGTATTATTTTCATAAATGATGACAAAGAATATGTTTATTTTTAATGGACTAACGGACAGAATGATTATGGCTGTAGTTTATTATTGAATTATGATAGCAAAAATGCTTCGAAATTCCTTTGGTGTTGTTATTAATTCCATTTTTTCTTTTTTATAAGTTTCATAAGGGGCTTTGGGGGCTGTATGTTGCAATAAGTTACTGATTGGGAGAAATTGCCATTCATGACACAGAGAACAGTTACATTAATAGCGGGACCAACGGCAAGTGGGAAGTCAGAACTTGCCTTGCAAATGGCTCAAGAAAAAAATGCTCTCATTATTAACACTGATTCAATGCAGGTTTATGATGTTTTAAATATTTTAACGGCACGGCCGAGGGAGGCTGATACTGCGATTGTTCCACATTATCTTTATGGTCATGTGAGTCCTACTGTGAATTATTCAGTAGGGCAATGGTTGTGTGATGTCGAGAAGCTATTGGCTACTTTTTCTTTAAGATCAGTTATTTTTGTTGGTGGAACAGGACTTTATTTTCGTGCTCTTTTAGAGGGGATTTCGGAAATCCCCCATGTTCCAGATGTTGTGCGGCAGAAGTGGCGACTTCGGCTTGATAAAGAGGGACCTGAAAGTCTTTATTGCCAGTTGTTGCAGGTTGATGCTGTTGTTGCTGAAAAAATTTCTTCGCATGATAGACAGCGTATTGTCCGTGCTTTGGAAGTTTATGATGCAACCGGTAAGACGCTTAGTTGGTGGCAGAAACAAAAAACAATACCTCTCATTGCGCCGAATTTCACCGAAAAAATTCTTCTTATGCCACCACGTCCTTTGCTTTATGAACGTATTCATAAACGCTTGGATTTTATGATTGAAAGAGGAGCTTTAGAAGAGGTGATGATCATGAAGAATCTTATGCTTTCCCCTTCATTACCAGCAATGAAGGCTATTGGTATACCTGAATTTATGGATTATTTGGATGGATATAGAAGCTTTGAGAATGCTCTTGAAGCGGTGAAAACACAAACGAGGAGATATGCAAAAAGACAAATGACATGGTTTCGTAATCAATTTGATGAAGAATGGATGCTTACTTTTTGATAAAAGAGCTAGAGCTTTGCAAAGAAACTTATCGAAAGATAAAAGATAATTCGTGAAAAAGATTTTTTTTAGAAAATATAATTTTTTATTGACGAATGGTATCAATGGAATTAGAAATCTTTCTACAAGGAAATTTTTATATATTTTATACGTTGGAATAATGGGGGTGATCATACAGTATGTGTTGTGTAATAGGCTCCTTTGGGGTCTTTTTTTATGGGCTCCGTTAGGGGCTTTTTTTATTGTCCTATCAAGTAGGTGAGTGGGAAAAATGAGAAATGATCCAAGAAAGCAAGAGAGTGCAGATGGAAAAATAATGTCGGGGGCTGAAATAGTGATTCAGGCTCTTATAGATCAAGGGGTTAAACATATTTTTGGTTATCCTGGTGGGGCTGTTCTGCCTATTTTTGATGTGCTCTATCACCAAGATACACTCCAGCATATTTTGGTGCGCCATGAACAAGCTGCAGGGCATGCTGCTGAAGGTTATGCACGCAGTACTGGAAAGGTAGGTGTTATGCTTGTGACTTCTGGTCCAGGCGCAACGAATGCTGTTACACCTTTGCAAGATGCTCTTATGGATTCTATACCTCTTGTTTGTTTTTCTGGTCAGGTAGCGACAACGATCATTGGAACAAATGGCTTTCAAGAAGCTGATACGGTTGGAATTACCAAGTCCTGTACGAAGCGTAATTGGCTGGTTAAAAACGTCAATGATCTTGCGGCTATTATTCATGAAGCTTTTTCTCTTGCTCAATCAGGTCGTCCTGGACCGGTTTTGATTGATATTCCTAAGGATGTTCAATTTGCTTCAGGATTTTATAGAGCACCTCAAACGCCGACATTTATGCGTTCTTATTCAAAGTCGAAAGGGAATGCGCAGGCTATTGAAGAGGCTGTTTCTCTCTTAGTAGAAGCAAAGCGTCCTGTTATTTATTCTGGTGGTGGTGTTATTTCATCGGGGATGGAAGCTGTAAAGCTTTTGCGCGATTTAGTTCAACTGGGTGATTTTCCGATTACGTCAACACTCATGGGGCTTGGTGCTTATCCCGCTTCTGACAAAAATTGGCTTGGAATGCTTGGGATGCATGGAACCTATGAAGCTAATATGGCCATGCATGATTGTGATGTTATGTTAGCTGTTGGAGCACGATTTGATGATCGTATCACAGGGCGATTGGATGCATTTGCACCTCATGCGCGTATTATCCATATTGATATTGACCCTTCTTCTATTAATAAGATCGTAAAAGTGAAAGTGCCACTTATTGGTGATGTGGCTTGTGTTTTGGGAGAGATGACGCAACTCTTGAAGATACAGAAACCAGCGTTTAACAGTGAAGTCCGTGAGGCGTGGTGGACGCAAATTAATCGCTGGAGATCACGTAATTCATTGGCATATATGGAAAAAAAAGATGTTATCATGCCACAATATGCTCTTGAACGGCTTTATGCACTGACCAAAGATGCTTGTGCTTATATCACAACAGATGTCGGACAGCATCAGATGTGGGCAGCACAGTATTATCATTTTGATGAACCAAAACATTGGATGACTTCTGGTGGACTTGGAACTATGGGTTATGGTCTTCCTGCGGCTATCGGTGTTCAAATTGCCTATCCTGATGCGCTTGTTGTGTGTATTTCTGGTGATGCCTCTATTCAGATGAATATTCAAGAACTTGCAACAGCTATTCAGCATGACACACCTGTAAAAATTTTCATTTTAAATAATCAGTATATGGGGATGGTTCGCCAGTGGCAGCAATTGCTGCATGGTAATCGTCTTTCTCATTCTTATACGGAATCTATGCCTGACTTTGTGAAATTGGCACAAGCTTATGGAGCCGTGGGAATTTATTGTTCAAAACCCGATGAACTTGATGATAAAATTCAGCAGATGATTGACTGTAATAAGCCTGTTCTTTTTGATTGTCGTGTTTATCATTTAGAAAATTGTTTTCCTATGATTCCATCGGGATGTGCCCATAATGAGATGTTATTACCCGATGAGGCAAGCGAGGAAGCTGTTGCAAATGCTGTTTCTTCCGAGGGAAAGATTCTTGTATAAAATTAATATGTTAACAAAATAGTGAAGGATGGTGATGATGAAGTCTTTGGAGTCTTCATCTCTGGCTCTTCTTTTTTGTGGAGAGTTCCTATTATCCTTAGAGCTCATTTTATGATTTTCATTCTTTGTTTAAAGATATGGGGTGTATTATTATTTGTTCATCTAAAAAATGTTATAAGTCGTATGCCCAATTATGTTTGAATTTATTTGTACGCGATGTTTGTTTTTTTAATTCATATGTTCACATTAATAGCTATTTCGTTGCATTTTTTAGATAATACATTGAATTATCTTTTATAAATTAATTATGTTGTCTCATATATGAAAGATTTCATCGTGCAAGAAAAGAAGCCACCATGCTTGAAGGGTGCAACCATGCAAACCGTCATGTCTATGAAAACAATAGAAAAGTTTGTCACTATGTTTTGGTTTCGCATTATGAAATTACTCCAAATCGCTCTTTCAAGGACTTGATAGGAGAATTCCCCTAGCGGCTTGAAAGGAAGGGCAAAAATAACAAAAATCAAATGCAGCCATAGAAAATTAATAGGTCACCATAGCTTATAATCAGGTAGTAACCTCACCTTATTATGCGGGAGAAATTTATATATATATATGAGATGTGTAGTCAATATATATAAATCAGAATAATACTCACCATTATATCATTATCAGGACATTAGCATTGAAAATCAAATACTCTTTCTTTTATTTGTTCTACATATCTATGATTCCATAAATCTGCAGACACAAACACTCTTTGAATCCACCGCATTGGATTTTCATAACTATCAAATGATCCAGAAAATTTATCTCTAGAGTGTAGAGCCATTCTGTTATCAATGTATAATAATCTTCCTGGTTGTACATCAATTCCAAAAGATACAGCCTTAATAGCTTCATAAAAATGATCTAAAGCTTCCTTGGCTTTTTTTGACTGTGGTTCTAACATGCCTGGATAAAAAACAGCGCTGATATCTGGGAATTCACCGTCCCCTTGAACTAGGGGTACTTTACTTGTAGAGGTTACCCCATTTTTTTTCCATCTATAGGGAACATTAATTATATATAAATTATCCCTTAAGCTCCTCAAATCCTCTTCATTTAAAAGTTTTAAAGCTAGACATGCATCAGATATTCTCGTTAACGGGCCATCAACATCATTGCGAACACCGGTTAAAAGTATCCCTTTAGGAGATAAATTTAAACCTCTTATAAATTTTAGTGCAGCATTTTCTATATGAAAATCTAACTCAACTTCAGATCCTAATCCTGTATAATCTTTTTTATTATCCTCTAAAGGAACTAGGTTATTTACTATATGTTCGCCTTCAAACTTAATTGAAGAAGGCTCTCCGATTAATAAAGAAAACATCATAATTAAATTTTCGCTAATATAGCCACTTTTACAAGACGCATCTAAATTATAAGGATTAGGTGACGTATTAATTTTTCTATCAATAGGAAGGTTTTCAAAGATTAAATATGCTCTAGGGGTAATAGACATCTTTTGATTCATAAGAATTGTCAATATTCTATGGGGTAGCAGCGAAAATGCTATTTTTTTTTAGCTTAACCGAATACTCAATACCACCGTATGGATCATAAATAACATGGTCCAAAGCCTCCCAAAGTTTGTCTCTTTCGCCATTGCTCAACTCAAAAGTATTTTCATTTATCACTATAATTTCCTCCCCAATATATATTTCCCTACTTTTTTATTAAGAAAAGTGAAAAAACAATAATTAAAATTAAAATCAGCCATGTTAGTACATAAGTGTCTGTAAAATCTTGGATTAATCCAAATAATGGTGGAGCAGTAATAATTGCGATTTGATTTACAGACATTGCTAAACCCAGAGAAAATCCAACGCTTTCTTTCGGCGAAGAGTCTACAATATAAGCAACCCAAGGGCCATACCATCCTAATCCAAAAAAACCTAACCAAGCAGATAAAATAGTTAAATAAATTATCGATCCACTAATGCCCAAAATTAATATTAAAAATCCAAAAACGACTGCAATCATGCAAAACAAGACAGGAAAAAATCGTCCTTTTCTACAATGATCACTCCACGCTGCTAAAATAATTCTTCCTAAGGCACCAGAAGCCTGTGAAACAAAAAACAAATAAGCACTTTTATCTAGAGACAGGTGATAGATTCTATAAAAATAAATCGTTATAAAAATGGTTAAAACATATTGAACGATCACAAGTGAAACGCCTGAAAAAATAATATTCTTCATATGCGGCGCAGCTAACATCGCAAGACGTGACCTTACATTTGCATAGAACGAAACTTTTGCCTTGCTTTTTGGAACGATAGCTACAACTTTTGCTGGTGAGTGATAAAAAATAATAAATATACATCCCCCTAAAAAAGAAACGATGGCACCGACCAAAAACGCACCTTGTATGCCATAGATAAATGCACTAGCAGGAAGAACTATCCCAGCTAATGCCCCACCTAATGGTAGCCCCGCCTGCCTTATTCCCATTGCAAATCCGCGCTGCGATTGTGGAAACCATGAAGAAACAGATTTAGCGCCACCGGGTTGAGCAGAACTATAAAATCCCCCTAAAATTAGCAAACAGACCAAAAGAGAAATATAGTTATCTGCGATTGCTCCCAACAAAAGAGCGACAGAAACGCCGACCGCTCCAACTCCAACAATATAGCGCTCGTTAAACTTGTCTAGTAATTCGCCAGCTACAAGTAACCCAATAATAGGTAGGAATTGCGCTGCTGAAGACAGCAAACCTATCTGAGAGTCACTAAGCGAGAAATCCTTCTTAAAAAATTCAGCTAAAGGACCAATCCCTTGAACAAAGAAGCAAGCTGATGCTTGAGCGATAGTGGCAACAAGCAATATAATCCATCTATAATGATTTTTTTCTATAAATTTATTATTGCTCACTATGCCCCCTCCAATTAAAGTGTATTCCAATAAAGTAGCCTTTTTTTAATAATGCTTGCAACAATAAATTAGGTATTTTATGCTGATTACATAAAAATCTGTCAATACGATTGGTATTAATATGAAAGCTAAGGAATATGCTTCATTTAAGGAAATAAGCTATTATGTGTCGTGCAAATTTGATACGCTAGCGATATAAGTTAAATTTTACAAACATTGGCTCAGCCAGCATTAAGCGCTTTTCATAAAAGACGCTATATTTTTGCAAGCTTTTTCAATATAATTCTCAAAGCTTTCTTCAGTCACATAGCCCAGATGCGGTGTGCAAAGAACTCTATCTGATTGCAATAATTTGCTCTTATATACTGGTTCGCTGTCATAAACATCCAGTGCAAAGTAAGTTGAATTTTCCAAACTTAGTATTTTTTCTATCGCTCCTTTTTCAACCAAAGCTGAACGCGCTGTGTTGACAAAAATAGCATGAGGTTTCATGCTCAATAGATCATCTAATTGAATGATTTCTCTGGTTTTATCGCTTAAGCGTAAATGTATGGATATAATGTCAGGACGTGTAAAAAGTTCATCTTTTGAATGCGTAAAATGATAACCTAAATTTTTTGCTTCTTGCGTTGAACGCTCGCTCCCATGAACCAAAATGGACATGCCAAAAGCTTGAGCATATTGAGCAACCATTTTGCCAATACGCACAAATCCGAATATTCCAAGAGTAGCCCCTTTCATTTGGTTGCCAAATGTTGTTTGCCATCGTCCTTTTTTCATATCAGACACAGATTTACAGAGTTTTCTACGCGCAGACATAATTAAGAGCCAGGCAAATTCAGCAGCAGAAGTTGGATCTCCACCGCCGTCTAATATTTCAATTCCTAAGTCTCTACAAGCTTCTATATCAATATGTGAACCTATAGGGCCTGTTTGGTATTATAACTTTTATATTTTTATGTTTTTTAGGAATAAAAATTGACTTTATTCAGAGTATTTTGACATTCGCGTCTGTTTCTTTGGTAATAATCACAACTGTTTTTGCAATTTTATACAATTCTAATATTCCTTCTGAATTGCAGAGCAACCCAAAATACAAACACGGCAATACAATAGGTTGGAAGACATTAACACGTGATTTACAACAGTATATGCACAACCTCTTAAAGCTAATAAATTTAGCGCTTGTCGTTTTAAGTTTCCCAAGTAGTTATAAAGAAACGGTCTCTTTGCCTATCATTTCTAAGTACATGGAGCACAAGTTTTCTTTTCCATTGGATACTGATACTTAGATATTGCTCTTTAGTACTCTTTTTAGTCTGTGTATTGTTTCTTATGTTAAGCACACGCAATTTAATAAACATGTCCATTTACGCACTACAGTGCTCAGTTAAAAAGCCATAGTAAAATTTCCGATTTTATAATTTTTTACAAAGAATTCATTCTTATGACCTTATAGACAGAAAGCTAGAAAAAGCGATTTATATTCAATTCGGTAAGTATAAAAAAGAAAAAATTGCAAAGTCATGCTGTTAAAAAAGTATCAAGTGTGTAGAAATACTTAGAGTTAAGCGGATAGGTTACGAAACAGCCTCTCCCATGTCTTTAAAATACTGACTATCTTTTGTGCTTGTGAGGACATATAATGATTTTGTCGGGTGTAGTTATGTCATACAAAACCCTTTTTAGGGGAAAGTATAGCGACAAACTTAACGCCGTGTTTTCAACGCCCAGTGCCTTTATAAGGTGTCAATTGAAAACTCCATTACGTTAAGGATTACTAGAATGAACGCTATAGTTAAAAATCAAATGACCTCCATTATTGCTACTGTTGCAAATGATACCCCCTCCTTTCAAAAGCAAGCTCTTGCAAAAAAAATATGAATTAACAAATGAAATGAAAACAGTGAAAGATCTTTTAAGTGATCGAGTTCGAACCATTTATCGCATACGTGCATTAAGAGACTTTGGTAATGTAAAGGCGGATGACTTGGGTGGTTTTATAGAGCATGAAGGCAATTTAAGTCACGAAGGGAATTGCTGGGTTGGTGGTAATGCATGGATTTATGATGATTCCTATATTTTTGATGATGCTCAGGTTTGTGGTCAATGCTAGCATTTGTGACACTATGCTTTTAAACAGTAAAAAGAAAGCCATGTCATTTGCATGATGTGGCTTTATGTTTATCAAAAGATAAAAAACATAATTTTATATGTTGAAAAATAATAATATCATTTTGAAATAATTGAAAAAACTATTAAAAAAGTAAGTGGCAACATGCTAAATAAAGTGATGTTAATTGGCTATTTAGGTGCTAATCCCGAAAGCAAAACAATGAATTCTGGAGCAGAAATAGTTAATTTTAGTATAGCGACTTCTGAGAGCTATACAGATAAAAAAACCAATCAAAAAGTAGCGAAAACAGAATGGCATTCAGTTGTGATTTTTAATCCACATTTGGCAAAAATTGTACTTCAATATCTAAACAAAGGTTCAAAGGTTTATATAGAAGGAAAATTACAAACATGCAAATGGCAAGATAAAAACGGTGGTGAACATCTTGCAACAGAGACTGTCTTACCACAATTCAAAGGTGAATTGTATCTGCTTGATGCTAAGAAAGAACAATCCGCATCCTCCTCACCCATCACTACTCAAAGTTATGCTATCGCTTCAGGTGCTGCTTATCATAGCACGTCTCTTAATGATGCTATCCCATTCTGATTGAAAAAAATATAACAAAAAGAAAAAACGTACAAAACATAGAGGTCCTCGGATTAAAGGATGTATCAGAGAACCGAACGGACGCATCTCACGAGCAAAAACACCGGCAGATACCCCAACGGGTAAAATGATATAGCTTCTCTTTTTTCCTTGCACAACGCATGACACGCCACACCACCTGTATCACATCCACATGACTTTTATGGGGATGTAAAAACATAACCGCATCAAAAGCAAGGACATCCCCCCTTCAGACAGACATCTTATATTGGTGAGCACACGGGCAGACTCTCCCCCGCATCTTCCTTAAGCCAATCAAGGGCTTTATTGCGTTCTTTGGCACTTTGTGTTCCATCAATATGAGAAAATTTACAGTCAAGAGGCGAAGTCTCTTTATGGACCTTATGAAGATGATACAATTATTTCTGTATTTCTTTAGAATTGAATGTATCACGAATACGTTTAGACGTATTGATATCTTTACAAAAAGCCAAAGCCCGACGCATGAGATTTGGGTCATCACTCAAGTCAACCTTCAGATCTATTTTAGCAAGGGCTTGATGACAGCCTATGATCTTGGTTTTATCGTCAAGAATAAGTCCATAATTCTCATCTGTTATCAGATGTTGAATGGATTGACTTACTTCCTCTTCATCAACACCCAAAATAATAATCTTATAAGGAGATAAAAGTTCATTCTTAACGGCTTTTGAGAGAATGTATAGATATAAAGCTCTTTTCCATAGAGTTCTTCATCATCCATAGAAGCCAGAACGGCATTGATCTCATTGACTTGCTTTTTGACATTATCCATAAAGACCTTGGGGGGGGCGCTGTCATATAAAGACGTTTTTACCCCCGAATGATGCTGTTATCGTGAACCTTGATAAATTCATATTCACGTTTATCTGTTCCCAACACAACCCCAATCGTAGGGTGTGATTCATCACAAATGATCAGATCAAATTCGGATAAATCACATTCCTTTTTCGCATCCGCAATCACTTGGATTGATTGGTAAGTAGCAAACACCACGGTCATTGCATTTGCTAAGACTTTATTTGCTTTCTCTCAAAGCTTTTGAGCATCAGTTGGTAGCTGGTAGAGCGAGATCTGAGACATCGAGTTCGACAGCATCATCTCGTGTTTTACGACGCTTGCCAATTCATGTATCAGAACATACCGCAAAGGAACGCAAGGGGACTTGTGCAGGTGCGAGCGCTCTCGCATTCGTATCCCGGAAGCCTGAAAGTACTGAGTTTGAATCAGCTTTTTTTGCTTTTAGTGCTCATCGCACTTGGACATAGCAAAATCTCCCAGAATTCCGAGACACCCACACAGTGGGCTCATTTTTATAATCGAACTTTAGGGTTTTCAGACCCTACTGATCGCTGCGTAGAGGACCCAAAAACACCTTTAAAATATTAAAGGAATTTCACGCGATTAGCAACCAAAATGAAAGCAGTGTTTCTTATCTCTCAAAGACTGTAAGATTGGGTACTCTTCAAAAGAGAGACAATGCTAAGGGCTGTCATCATGGTTAGTCATCAACCCACACAATGCCTCTTGTTCAGAAAACGCACAACACGATATAAGAAAAATATTGTTTGCAAAGTTCTTTCTTGCCTATACAAAAAGAAAATAAAAAATTTGGAGGGATCCTATGATAAATGACATTTACTGTGTTGGACGCAATTATGTTGAACATGTTCATGAACTAGGCAATGTTGTTGAAGATGAACCTGTTATCTTTAGCAAGCCAAACAGTTCACTCATCTTAGGCAATGCAATTTATCTCCCTGATTTTTCCAAAGAAACACATTTTGAAACTGAAATTGTGCTCAAAATCTCAAAGGACGCTTTCATGGTCACGGAGGCAGAAGCAGAAGAATGCTATGATGCCTTAGCAATAGGTCTTGATCTCACAGCGCGGGATTTGCAAACAAAACTGAAAGAAAAAAGCTTCCTTGGCTTTTATCGAAAGGATTTAAAGGCGCTGCATACGTCTCTGACTTCATAAACAAGGAACAAATAAACAACCCAATAACCTTTGCAATGAAGCTGAATGGCGAAACAAGACAAGTTGGCAATACGGAAAATATGATCTTTAGCTTTGAGAAGATAATATCATTTTTGAGTCACTACATTCAGCTAAAACGTGGTGATCTCATATACACAGGTACTCCACAGGGTGTAGGAAAACTTTCTCAGTGTAACAGAGTAGAATTATATCTCAAAGATCAATTAATTTCAGAGCTAAAGGTAAAATGAATCATCAAATACTGACCTTTTTCATTGTTTCATTTTTTTTAGTCATCTCACCGGGGCCGAATATGGCCCTTATCATCGATAATGCAACGAGATTAGGAAAAAGAACGCATTTGTAAACGTTTTAGGATTGTGCAAAGCCAACATATGTGCATAGGGCATTTTCCATACTAGGTGTATCAGTGCTCATTCTCAACAACAAACGCTGTTTTTTTATTAAAACTCATGGGTGGCAGCACTTTATTATACATGGGATTTAAATCGATTAAATCCGGAATACACAGCTTAAATTCAAAAGAAAGAATATCAACAAATGAAAAGAGTGCTATTGGTAAAACAAAACTTGTCACCAGCTATATGGACGGTTTTTTGACACAAATACTAAATCCCAAAGTATCAATATTTTACATAGCGGACTTCCCAAAATTTTTATCTTCTGGCGGTGGAATTAAAAAAGGCTTTGAACTTGTCACAATACATTCTTTCAACATCTTTGCATGGTTTACTTTAATGACCATTTTTATATCATTTGCCAGCTCCGCTTTAAAAAAGCAGCGGATAAAAGGTGCGATTAATATAGCGACAGGAACAGTTTTATCTCTGTTTTTTTTCATTTCTTTTGGATAGTTTTATCTTTTGATAACAAATTACAAAGCTAATAGAGCAATCTTTTTCTGATTCTGTCTCTCACTATGAACAGCTCAACCTCTAACAGAGCTTATACAATCCCCAGTTCTTTTTTCTTTGTATAACTGAATTACGCTACATTTCTTTATCATTGTCTCAAGGATTTTTGTGTAAACGATGTGAATTTCTCGCAACCTTTTATAAAATGTTATCAATATCTAAACAAAATCCTTATTCATCACTTTAGAAGAAATAAGCTATGATATTCCTCTTTTCGTTTATGAAACAAAAAAGTGATTTTAAAAATCATTTTAATTTTCTATCATTAAAAACTGTTTCTTAAACTAAGATGAGAACTCTTAAGCGCTATTTGAGCCAAAATTAAAACTCCCTATTCAAATATCTGTTACGTTATTTAAAAAGAAAACATCCTCTTTTTTCAAAACCATATTCTTGTCTTTATCCACACAAAATCATAAAAAACGTTTTTTTTCTTTACACCTCATTTATATCATGCTTCGATACAGAATGATGCATTTTTTAATGTAATTTAATCTCAAAATAATTAAAGGGAACCCCCAAAAAATGAACTGTAAACAAAATTTAAAAGATGGTCCTCAGATGAAACTACAACGTGGCCTAGATAACCGTCACGTACAACTTATAGCCCTCGGTGGAGCTATTGGAACAGGTCTCTTCATGGGATCAGGAAAAACAATTAGTGTAGCAGGCCCTTCCATCATACTCGTTTATGCTATTATTGGATGTGCCCTATACTTTGTAATGCGTGCTATGGGAGAATTATTGCTGTCTAATTCACAATACCGATCCCTTATTGATTTTTCAACCGATATGCTAGGACCGGGAATCGCTTTCTTTGTGGGCTGGAACTATTGGTTAAGCTGGGTTGTGACTGGGGCTGCAGATATTATTGCTATCATTAACTATATGCATTTCTGGTGGCCAACACTTAATCCATGGATTGTTGTTTTTGCTTGCATTGGTTTCTTTTTAATCCTTAACCTCCTTGCCGTAAAATTTTTCGGTGAACTTGAATTCTGGTTTGGTCTTATCAAAGTCGTAGCAATTTTGGCATTAGTTATTGTTGGATTTTATATGATCGCTACAGGCTTTACCTCTCCAAATGGTACTGTTGCCTCTCTTAACCATGTATGGAACGATGGAAATATCTTCCCGCGAGGAATTACAGGTTTTTTTGCTGGATTTCAAATTGCCATTTTTTCTTTTGTTGGTATAGAAATTGCTGGAACAACAGCAGCTGAAGTTAAAGAACCTAAAAAAGTTCTCCCTAAAGCAATTAATGCAATACCGGTGCGTATTGTACTTTTTTACATCCTTTCTCTCGCTGTGATTATGTCCGTTACACCTTGGAATCAAATTGTGCCAGAAAAAAGTCCCTTCGTCTCCATGTTTTGGCTTGCAGGCATTCCAATAGCTGCTGGTTTGGTCAATTTTGTTGTTCTCACCTCGGCTGCCTCTTCAGCAAATAGTGGTATTTTTTCGACTAGCCGCATGATATACGGGCTTGCAACTCAAAAAGGTGCTCCTCCAATTTTAGGGAAGCTTTCCAAATACCATGTTCCAGCCAATGCTCTGTTCTTTTCCTGCCTATGTATTTTAGTAGGATACACAATTGCATCATCATCTCCAAGCATCATAAGTGCTTTTACAATTGTGACGAGCATTTCAGCGATTGCATTTTTATTCGTATGGTCTGTCATTTTGATTAGCTATATTGTGTATCGTCGTAATCACCCTCATCTACATGCTGAATCTGTCTATAAAATGCCGGGAGGTGTCATTATGTGCGGGATCGTGTTAGTTTTTTTTGCTTTCATGCTCTATTTGTTGACATTAGAACATGATACCCTAACCGCTTTAAAATACAGTATCTTTTGGTTTATTTTCTTAGGTATAATGTATTTTATATTTATAAGAAAAAAAATCTCTCCAAAGAACAAATAAATCTATACAAAACATTTCAAAAAAGGGTAACTTTAGTTACCCTTTTTCTACTTAATCTCCTCCTCATGCCTCAAAAGACGAGGATTCCTCGCAAGTCTGAGTTCGTAAACAATCCGACTTTGTTAAGAGGGATGCTGCTGACCTCTTATATGATTCACCTACATAAGGCTCTATGGGCTAGCCCTACCCTGAATACTCACCATACATTCTAAAAATACTTAATGTGTAAAATTTTATATGCTTTATATCACTACTCTAAACAAAAGTATTTTACTGCATTATAGGATAAGAAACGTGCTATTCTTTAAAGAATTCTCTATAAACTTCACTGATATTGTTTACTAATAAAACATGAGATTTTATCTAAAACCGCCCCCAAAAATTTATATTCAATTTTTTAGCAAATTAACAATACAGCTCTAAACAGAATATATCTTAACAGCTATCTACAATAAAAAAAGATTCTATGAAAATATTTTTCTATTTATAATAAATTTTAAATATAAATATTTAAATGTAAATTTATAATAAATTTTTAATATTTAAATAATATTTTAATAATTTAAATATTATTTTATTTATATACAAACATTTATATTTAATAAATTTATAATTTAATTTATATTTTTCTGCAAAAAAATCTTTATTAATAAAGAATTTTAAATAAAAACTGATTAATATTATCAGTTATTATAAATTTATTGTAAATAAATATTTAATAAATAATAAATTATTATATTAATACAAACAATATTATATATTATAAATAATACATAATATATTGTGTATGTAATATATGTATAAACATAAAAAAATATAGTATAATTTATATTTTATTTATTATGTTTAAAATAATTATTCCATTAAATTATAATGTTTTTTCTTTATTCACATATAGTCATAGAAAAAAATTCCTTTACTCCTTAACCATAGCGTGTTCCGATAGAAGGGATTACCTTTTTTAGGATAATTTTTATTTAAAAATAACTAAGGGGAACTTCCCAAAAATGAACAAACAAAATTTAGAAAAAAAAACTAAGAAGAAATTGCAACGTGGACTACATAACCGACACATACAACTTATAGCCCTTGGTGGAGCGATTGGAACAGGTCTCTTCATGGGATCAGGAAAAACAATCAGTGTAGCAGGCCCCTCAATTCTACTCGTTTATGCAATTATTGGTTGTGCTCTATACTTTGTCATGCGTGCTATGGGAGAGTTATTGCTTTCTAATACACAATATCGATCTTTCATTGACTTCTCAACCGATCTTCTAGGTCCGTGTGCCGGATTCTTTATCGGCTGGACATATTGGTTGTGTTGGATTGTCACCGGAACTGCTGAAATTATCGCTATTGTCACTTATACACACTTTTGGTGGCCTGAACTCAATCCGTGGATTCCCGTTATAATTGGTCTTATGTCCTTTTTAATCCTTAACCTCGTCGCCGTAAAACTATTTGGCGAACTTGAGTTTTGGTTTGGTTTTATCAAAATCGTAGCAATTCTAGTCTTAATTGTTGTAGGGTTTTATATGATCTTTACCGGTTTTGTCTCTCCAAACGGTACGGTTGCTTCTCTTAACCATATATGGAACGGTGGAAATATTTTTCCGCGAGGAATTACAGGCTTTTTTGCTGGATTTCAAATTGTTATTTTTGCTTTTGTTGGCATTGAACTCGCTGGAACAGCTGCTGCTGAAGTACAAGAGCCTCAAAAAGCTTTACCACAGGCTGTTAATTCAATACCAATCCGCATTGTATTCTTTTATATATTCTCTCTTCTTGTGATTATGTCTGTAACGCCGTGGGATCAAATCAGTCCAGAAAAAAGCCCATTTGTAACAATGTATGCACTGATTGGTATTCCAACTGCTGCTGGTTTGATGAACTTTGTTGTCCTCACAGCTGCCGCATCTTCAGCAAATAGTGGAATTTTTTCTACCAGCCGTATGATATATGGGCTAGCAACACAAAAAGGTGCTCCTAAATTTTTAGGAAAACTTTCTCGTAACCACGTTCCAGCCAACGCATTATTCTTTTCATGTTTATGCATCTTATTTGGTTATGCAGTTGTATCGTTATCTCAAACCCTCATAGCTGCTTTTACAATTGTTACGACGATTGCCGCAATTTTATTTATATTTGTATGGTCTATCATTTTGATCAGCTATATCGTCTATCGTCGTAATCGTCCTCTCCAGCATACTGTCTCTCCTTATAAAATGCCAGGAGGTGTTGTTATGTGTTGGGCGCTTCTTGTTTTCTTTGCATTCATTATTTATTTATTATCATTAGAAGCTGATACTGCCATAGCTTTAAAATACACTCCAGCGTGGTTCATATTTTTAGGAATTGTATACTTTCTTTTTGGAAGAAAGAATTATGCAAAAAAATAAAAAATAAAGCTTATGTTGCAAAAAACATATAAAAAAGGGTAACTAAAGTTACCCTTTTTTGATATTTATCTATAAAATTATAAAAGCTATTTACAAAATATCTCTTTAGAAGCTTCAATTACGCTCTTTATCAACCAAAGCGTTAGATTTTATCCAAGGCATCATAGAACGGAGTTTTTTGCCAACTTCTTCGATAGGATGATGATCATTTAAACGCCGCATGCCTTTAAAATGAGCTGCACCGGCTTTATACTCTTGAATCCAATTTGACGTAAATTTACCCGTCTGAATATCCTTTAAAATACGCTTCATTTCTGCTTTTGTTTCATCAGTAATCACGCGTGGACCAGACATATATTCGCCCCATTCAGCCGTATTGGAAATTGAATAATTCATATTTGCAATACCACCTTCATAGATGAGATCAACAATCAATTTAACCTCATGTAAACATTCAAAATAAGCCATTTCCGGCGCATAACCTGCTTCCGTTAGCGTTTCATAACCTGCGCGAATAAGCGCAACAAGACCACCACAGAGAACGGCTTGTTCACCAAAAAGATCAGTTTCGCATTCTTCTTTAAATGTTGTTTCAATCACCCCAGCACGTCCACCACCAAGACCACATGCATAAGACAACGCTACATCATGAGCATGCCCTGAAGCATCTTGTGCAATCGCAATTAAGCAAGGAACACCGCGACCACGTTGGTATTCATTGCGCACTGTATGACCTGGTCCTTTCGGAGCAATCATTACAACATCAACTGTTTTTTTAGGCTCAATTAAACCAAAATGAATACTCAAACCATGCGCAAAAGCAATCACTGCTCCGTCACGTAAATGATCATGAATATGCTCTTTATAAATATCAGCTTGCAATTCATCTGGTGTTGCCATCATGATGAGATCTGCCCATTTTGCAGCTTCCGCAACACTCACCACTTCAAAACCATCGGCCATAGCCTTCTTAACTGTTTCCGACCCTGAACGCAAAGCTATTTGCACATTTTTAACACCGGAATCTTTCAAATTTAAAGCGTGCGCACGCCCTTGAGAACCATAACCAACAATGGCTACTTTTTTTCCTTTAATAAGATTAACATCCGCATCACGATCATAATAAACACGCATAAAAAACTTCCTTCTTTTTCTATTTAAACTGGATTTCAGATTATTTTTATTAAATAAGAAACATTATCTTCAGTGCATCACACACTTATAAAGACAAAAAACACCGCTTATACGAACATAGCAATTGAATAATTTTAAAGTTTACATATTGCATAAAAAAACTGTAGTCCCCAAACATTCCCAAAACATATACGGATCCCCAAATCAACTTCAACTGCTATTCCACAAAAACAATAATTACACAAAACAAGATTTTTAAAGAAAATATATTTGCTAATATTTTACTCTTCTATCGTGCAACAAAACACTATATTCTAAAAATTAAGATACAATATACAACTTTTAACATGAACCAAATCAATACGGATAGCAAGAAAAATTACAAAATAACAAGTATTGTTTTAATACAATTTTTAAAAGCATATACAAAAATATCTTTAGAATAATAGAGAGGACGTTTTTACTTTTTACGTTCTTTAATATCCGCGCTTCTCACGCGAAAAAGAACACCCCCATACTGACATTATGTTATTCATTTATGGCGTCTTATAAAAAACTTTTAATGTGCTCGAGCCCTTTTCAAAAGTCCCCTATAATCGCCTAAAAGATTTATTGCACACCACTCTCTTTACTTCATAAAGCTACAAGTCGATATCATCATTCTATTTGACAGCTCTTATTGCATTAAGCCTATTCATAAAAAGCATTTTCTGATTTTAAATCTGTTCATGATGAAATCATCAAAACCCTTATATGCCAAAAACTGCTACAATATTAAATTAGCCAATAAAATGATGATAGCAATAGACTTCATATCATCCATAGAGATTTTACGTTATACTATTTACAGATAACCCGTAAAATGAGCTCAAACATAAAGAAAATTTGTGTATTGATCCATAAAAATCCTACGCATTCCTTTACAAGGAAAATACTTTCCAACCCCTATTTTTTCTCCCTAATAGAGATAGCACAAATAAAAAACATCTCATACACTCAAAAACAAAAGATAGAAAGCAACCAATAAACAGAGCAACAATAGAATATTTATAATGCACGCTAATAGTGCTATTTATCTAAACATATATTATTTTTTTTAAGATAAAGTGGCAAAGCTTTATAAAAACTTCTCTTTCTATTTCATAGAGAGAAAAAGATTACGATAATAACCGGATAAAACGCTGAACAGTATCACGCATTCCATACTCTAATGCATCGGCAATGAGCCCATGGCCAATAGAAACTTCATCAAGCCAAGGAATGTTTTTGACAAGAGCAGGAAGATTCATAAGCGTCAGATCATGCCCTGCGTTCATACCTAACTGCAACTCTTTTGCTCTTCTTGCTGCTAAAACAAGTTTATTGAGCTCTTGATCCTGTTTTATCTTATCCTGAAATGCCCCCCCATAAGGTCCAGTATAAAATTCCACACGATCAGCCCCTATTGCTTTAGCAATATCAAGACCATCGATCGTAGGATTAGCAAAAAGTGATACACGAATCTTTCTTTTTTTCAAATGCTGAATAATAGGTGTTAAAAATTCTGCATCATGAGCAAAATTCCAACCATGATCAGACGTTGACTGCGCTGGATCATCAGGAACAAGGGTAATCTGATCCGCGTAATTTTCAGCGATATCCAAAAATTGATCACTGGGATAACCTTCAATATTAAACTCAGCTGTAGGAAAATTGTTCTTGATTAAACAGTATATATCTGGCAAATCCGCAAAACGAATATGCCTTTCATCGGGGCGTGGATGAACCGTCAAACCTGCTGCTCCAGCAGCAAGCGCTATATGCCCAATATTCGTGATACTTGGCCACGGAAGATTACGTCGATTACGCAAAACAGCAACAGCATTAAGATTAACCGAAAGTTTTACCGCCATACCCATTTCCATTTTTCTATAATGTGTAACAAGATAGAAAAAAGGCATTTTCCATCTGAAACTTAGATAATATATATATTTTTTTCTATCGAACAATCATTAAACGTTCTGCTGCGCGCGTAATTCCTGTATAAAGCCAGCGCGCATACATATCACGAAATGCAAAACTTTCATCAAACAAAACGACGTTATTCCATTGAGAACCTTGCGCTTTATGAACCGTTAATGCATACCCATAATCAAAATCATCATATCGCTTTTTTAATTGCCATGAAATTTCTTGATCAGGGTTTTCAAACGCTGCTTTTAACAATTTAATCTTTGCTACCCCACGCTCACTTTCTTCTGGTTTCACAAGAAGATTGATACTTGGTTTAACTGTTTCCTTCTGTGAAGTCATCACCTTCCATAAAGAGCCATTCAACAAACCTTTAGTAGGATCATTTCGCAAGCACACAAGCTTGTCTCCTGCTTGTGGATAATCTGCTGTAAATCCTTTTAATACACGCAAACGCTGATTATAAAGGTAGCGCGTACGATTAACCCCTACCAATACCTGATCAGCATCCAAAACCAATTGTTGATTGACCTCTTTACGTGTAACAACGCGAGCTTCTCCATAGTCACCATAAGCAATATCGCGTCCTTCACGCACATCCATAGCAAGACGTATAATCGGATTATCCCGCGCTTGCCGATGAATTTCTGAAAGAAGAAAATCTGGTTCTCCATTAGAAAAAAATCCTCCACCTGATATAGGAGGCAATTGACCTGGATCACCAAGAACAAGAATTGGCGTCCGAAAGCTCATTAAATCACGCGCCAATTTTTCATCTACCATCGAACATTCATCAACAATAATGAGCTTAGCCTGTGCAGCCGCACTCCTCCGATTTAATGCAAATGTCGGCGCAATAGACTTCTTTCCCGTAACTTCATCGGAAACTTCCTCTTCCCCACGAGGACAATAAATCAAGGAATGAATAGTACAAGCATTACTGGCACCTTTAGAGCGCAAAACCTGTGCCGCTTTGCCTGTAAACGCCGCAAACTGAACAGAACCATCAACTGTTTCTGCAAAATAGCGTGCCAGCGTTGTCTTACCCGTCCCCGCATAGCCAAAGAGGCGAAAAAGTGGAGAACGTCCCTCTTTCAACCACGCAGAAACAGCCTTCAATGCACTATCTTGTTCCCGTGAAAACTGCATAGCTTACCAACATAAGATTTGCATAAAAAGAGCAGTATTTTGAAAAAAAACGACTATCAAGAAAAATTTTTTTATTAAGAATTGCTGACACACACCCATCTAACAACTTTCGTAGCACAATTATCAATTATTTACCCATTGCTTTTTCAAGATATTGTAACAATCTAAATTTTATCTATACATCGATCTTCTTGGTAACACCTTATACTTATATCAAATAAAATATCATTTTTTACAACACTAACACCAACAATGGAATATGCATATCTTAAATTAAAATAACACCTATATACACTTTTTCTAACCAAAATTTAGAATAAAAAAGAGCATTGCAATTGCAAAAGCCTCGCTAGAAAAAATGTCCTTAACAAGTTAAGAATAATGTAATTTTATGAATACTATTTTACACAATCACTCAGCTTTCTTGCACATAAAAATAAAGTACATCCACTATTACGAAATAATAATTAAATATATCAAAAATCTTTTGGCAGAAATAGAAATAGCTCTCAACAAAACGACTTAATCCTATGATGATACACCTATAAAGTTCCTATCTCCCTCTTATCATGATTTTAATAAATTTACTCTTCATGTTACAAATAAGTTATATCTCAACGAACAAAGAGAGGCATCACGCTTATATGAAGCACGCTTTATCTCGCACAAATATGTAGCTTTTTCTGTTTCGACAATAAAATCTGATTCGTAAGTATGGCCTTCTTGGTAGTCTATTATAAGAAAACTGGGACATGGGTTTCAGTCCAGCGTAGCACTTCAGGTTTGTCCTCTAGAATATGAGAAAAGCGCAATTCTCCATCTACCGAGTCAAACTTTTTCTTTTCGTCGCAATGTTTTAAAGTTTATAAAAACTAACTGATTAATGCTATTCTTATTGCTAGAAATAACAATGAAATCAAAGGGTATAATTTGTTAATAGGCTTGGCGTTATATCAAAATATCAGCGGTGAGATTGCTTTTTGGTTGTTTTAGAAATGAAATAATGAGCTCGAATATTGATGAATGAAACGAGAGATTTAAATTGAAAATATTAATTCCAGATGACTATCAAAAAGCCACTCTAACATTACAGTCTATTACAAAATTAATGAAATCGCATGAAGTGCTGGTTATAAATAATTTAGCTAAAGAATGTGATTTAGAAGATAAGCTCAAAGAGATAGATATTCTTATCTTAATCAGAGAGCGGACTATAGTTGATAAAAATCTTCTCCTGAAACTGCCAAATTTAAAATTAATCTGCCAAACAAGGCTCTTAGCTTCTTATCTGTAAACATATTGATTTCCTGCAGTTTTCGATAGTTTTTTGATCTCTCTATTGATCTCGTCTATAAGAGGTTCATAATTGAGAACGTTTTTTAGAATAGCACCACCGTAAACCCATGCTTTTACTTGCGCTTTGGTACTAAAATCCGCATTTTCTGGTGTGGTATAATACTGCCCGCCATCAAACTTTTCACATTCTCTTGTGCCGTCTTCATATTTGTAGAGGTTGTAAAAATACTCCTCTGCTCTGTTCCCCCCAAGGAACATAACCAACAGCCGTTGCAATAAACCTCTTTTGCATTGGCTGTTTACGGTTTTTTAAGAATAGATGTTTTATAATGAACATGCTTTAATCCTAATTTTACAAATTTGTCTATTTGCCTCAAATTTGACCGTACAGAGCGTTTTATATTATAAATTTTTTATCATAAAATCTTAAATCGCTTTGTACGGTGCCTTTATGTCGATTTAAACGCATATCTAATCACAAAAAGATCAGCAATTTTCCCTAGTTTACTAACCTGCAATGTTTTTCACTGTTCCTCCAAGACCATTTAAAATCCCTTCAAGATTTTTCTTTTCAATCAACGTGAGTGGTCTTGAATTCTCTCTCATTGCCTTTTTTTCAGCCTTTTTTCACGGATGTTCAAAACAGCCTTGCGTACAAGATTGGCTTTCGCCAAAAGACTGTTTTTCAAGTGATCTTGTAGCGCATGTCCTTTTGCACACACCGCGTTAATCATTTCTTCTTTTGAGGCATTGCCTTTGTCTGTTGTTACCTTCATTTTTGTAAGCCATTGCTGAAAACGCAAATAGCACATACCATCGCCTTCAAAACGATAGGATTCAAAATTGACAGTGCCACTTGTTATATTGCGGTCTACACGAGAAATTGTCCAGCCTGTCTTGGTATCTAGATCAAGGCAGAGAATGGTTTGTGCATTGATGCTCATGTTCCCCCATTAAGGCTGTTGCGTATTTATATGTGCGCTATGACAGAGATGTTGTGATTGCCTGTCTTGAAAAAATGTTTGTGAGAAACTACTTAAAACTACTTTTTGGCCAAATTTTTTACTGCCATTCGAGGAAAAATAATCTTAGAAGCAGTTAATCTTCGCATTGATTCTTCTTGTTTTTGAGTTACATCTTTTTGTGCATGTATTATTTCAGCTTCTTTATCTATTATTTTGTCTTTTTCATCTATCTTTTTTCTGAGCCTTTGCGTCGTTTTACAAGAGTTATAAAGAGTATAAGCCAACCCAAAATTAGCAATAAAATAAATAACAACTGCTATTACTAAACTCAGATCTATCTCTATTCCATAGCTCACTTACTTTTCTTCATATTATCTTACTCCTGTTAAGAGCGTGAATGGTGCTGCTGGTGTTGGATAAATCTTAGGAGTGTTGATGAGACGTTTGTTAGATGCAAATGACCTCGAAGAAGAGTTTAAGCATTACAAATCAGTTACAACAGAAGCTAAGCGATTTTACCAAGTCTTGTTGTGAAAGCTGCTTAACGTTAAAAACATGATTGATTTCCTCATCTTAAGGATGAGGAAATCAAAATTGACTGCCTCTCCACCCTAAAAGACGAAGAGGAGTTCAAAGTGCTAAAAAAGGACTTCAAAAAGCAGCAATGATTCGTATTTTGCATCATCGCGGTGCCATCTGATAGCGTTATAATGGAGTTGCGAAAGGTGGTTTAGAAGGTGGTTTAATTTTTGTTTATTTTTAATAAATCATTGGGAAATAAGGGGAATTAAGATGTTCTGGTGCGGACGGCGGGACTTGAACCCGCAAGGTCTTTGACCGGCAGATTTTAAGTCTGCTATGTTTACCGTTTTCATCACGTCCGCGATGAGAGTTCTCTCATAAGCTATATCTTTTATTGAATCAAGAATTAATGACAAAAGAAACATTTTTCATTTTTTTAGTGAAATTTTGACTGACAATAGTTTTCTTTATCGCTAGAAAAAGCTTTTATAATATAAATAAAGCATGAAATGATTAGTGTTATGAGTCAATTTATTCAAGACGTCACAAAAGCTATGGTGGGATTGCATCACGTGTTTGCTGAAACACCACTTCAAAGAAATGATTTTCTTAGTCAAAAGTATGATGCAGAAATTTATTTAAAGCGTGAAGATTTAACACCGGTGCGGTCTTATAAGATTCGTGGTGCTTTCAATTTTGTTTCAGAAATGCTTAGCAGTCTATCACCAGATTCTGCATTTGTTTGTGCTTCAGCGGGGAATCATGCGCAAGGGGTTTCTTTTGTTTGTCGTTATTTTAAACGTAAAGGCGTGATTTTTATGCCGATGACAACGCCACAACAAAAAATTGAGAAAACACGTATTTTTGGTAAAGAATTCATTGATATTCGTTTGATTGGTGAAACATTTGATCAATGTTATGAAGCTGCGCAAGCCTTTGTCGTGGAGAGCGGTGGTGTAATGGCTCCACCTTTCGATGATATTCGCATTATTACGGGGCAGGCAACAGTGCTCTGTGAAGCTGCTTTACAATGGAAAAAACTCAATGGAGAAAGTGAGCCAGATTTAATGATTGTGCCAGTAGGGGGGGGGGGATTGGCAAGTGGGGTGAGCAAGTTTTTACATGAATATGGTTGGAAAACAAAGCTTCGTTTTGTTGAGCCGCAAAGAGCTGCAAGTTTGCTTGCTTGTTTGGAGAGTGGAAAACGCGTCAAGCTTGAAAGTATTGACACTTTTGTAGATGGTGCTGCTGTGGCTGAAATTGGTGCACTAAACTATACAATTCTAAAGCAATTTTCCCCTGATTCTGTCATTACGGTTCCTGAAAATCGCGTTTGTTCTACGATGGTTGAAATGCTTAATGTTGAAGGTGTGGTCCTTGAACCGGCTGGTGCTTTATCGATTGACGCGCTTAACAGTATTCCTCCTCAAGAGTTAAAGGGAAAAAAAATTCTTCTCGTTATTTCAGGAGGTAATTTTGATTTTGAGCGTTTGCCAGAAATTAAAGAGCGTTCTTTACGTTTCCAAGGGTTGAGAAAATATTTTATTTTTAGTTTTCCGCAACATCCTGGTGCATTGCGTCATTTTCTTTCCACATTATCACCAGATGATGATATCGTACGTTTTGAATATCTTAAAAAATCAGCGAGAAACTTTGGTTCTGTATTGGTTGCGATTGAAACAAAAAAACACGGTAATTTTTGTCTTTTAGAGGAAAAATTTCAAGCGTTAGGTTGGCGTTATCGTGATATTACTGATGATCAAACGTTATTTGATTTCGTTATTTGAGAAACTGAAATTTTACTAAAACAAGAAGTATAATGATGAGACCTATTTTTTATTTGGTGCTGAGTCTATTTTTCTTTTTGATTGTTAATCAACAGAGTTTAGCATCTCAGCCCACAATAATACAAAAAGCTGAACTTTCAAGAGTTGTTATTGATGTCAATCACGCTATAAAAAATAGGGATTTTACACCTATTTCTCGTTATATGCCTGAGCGACTTTATAAAGAGATGGCACATCGATTGAATACAACAGAGAGTGCTTTACGTAGTGATTTTCTTCAACAGTTGCATAGGAAATTTGAGGATTTGCCTTCTGATGCTTATTATTTAGATAAAGAAAATATAGAGTATTTACAAACTGATAACGGTACTTTGTATGCTTTAATTCCAACAGTTCTTGAGATGAAGGATCGCATCATTCGATATAAAACTTTGGCGATTTTTGATAAAACCCAATGGTATTTAATTTATGGCGGTCAAAAAACTTTACAAAATCCAGTTTTTCTCGAGATTTATCCTGATTTTATCAAGATACATTTACCGATGGACACAATCATCAAAAAGTAAACGATCTAAATATTGTTTTTTATTCATGATAAATGTATTTCGTAAAGTTCTTGCTTTTTTATCATAATCCAAGGATAATGGGGATGAAGGCATTTAGGCTGGTTTGTTGGCTTTTTATAAAGTGAAGTTTATACGCCTTTATCTTGATTTCAAGGTGCTCATGAGCTGCGCAAGCCGTTTTTTAAGCGTTGCTTCATTTAAAATGTCAGGGATTTCTCTTGCGCGGATTCTTGAGTGGAGAGTTCAGTTGGTTACTTGTTTTGAGTTCTTCAGCTGAGGAAAGATTGTATTTTGCCTATAAAAGAAGAAAATGTTTTTACAAAGTTAGGTTTGCCTACTCTTTTGATTAAAAATTTACTCATTGCTGGGATGAGTAAACCTAAACCTATACAAGAACAAGCTATTCCAGTAATGTTGAAAGGACACGATATTTTAGGTGTTGCTCAGACAGGTTCTGGAAAAACCTTGGCATTTGGTTTACCTATTTTAAGTCAGATTTTGGCTTTGGGTGATAAACGCTGTCCTAAAACTGCACGCGCTTTGATTTTAGCTCCAACGCGTGAACTTGCTGTCCAGATTGATGAAACAATTCGTACCGCGGCGAAGGGAGCTCATCTTTCAACATGTCTTATTTTTGGGGGCGTATCACGTTTAAAACAAATTAAACGTATGGAAGCAGGTGTGGATGTTTTGATAGCGACTCCAGGGCGTTTGAGAGATCTTGTTCGTGAAAAGTGTGTTGATCTTTCCCAATCTCGTTTTTTGATTCTGGATGAAGCAGATCGTATGTTGGATATGGGGTTTATTCATGATGTCAAGCAAATTGCAAAGCTTTTGCATCAAGAGCGTCAGACAGCACTCTTTTCTGCAACAATGCCGAGGGAAATTGCTGTGCTTGCAAAATGTTTACTCAATGATCCTGTTAAAATTGAAGTTGTTCCTCAAGGTACTACGGCTGTAGGGATTTGCCAAAAATTATATTGTGTTCCGACGAATGAAAAAAAGAATGTTTTAAGTAAACTTTTGACAAATCCAGCTTTTAATTCAGTTATTGTTTTTACCCGAACTAAACATGGGGCTGATTCTGTTACACGTAGTTTGGCAAAGATAGGATATTCAGTCGCAACAATTCATGGGAATAAATCACAAGGTGCTCGCCAGTCTGCTTTAAAAGCTTTTCGTGAAAGATCTGTGCAGATCCTTGTGGCAACAGATATTGCTGCACGCGGTATTGATATACCAGGGATAAGCCACGTTATTAATTATGACTTACCAGATGAAGCTGAAAGTTATGTACATCGTATTGGTCGTACAGGACGTAATGGTGCATCTGGTGAAGCACTTACACTTTTTGATGAGAAGATAGAAAGAGAACGGTTGCGTGCTATAGAGCGCTTGATTCGTATGAAATTGGTGGCTGAGTCTGTTCCAGAACAATTTGCAGCGTTTCCAGAAAAGCCAATTGTGCTAGAAAGTAGAGAAAAAGAAAATGATAAGGAACGCCGTTTTAAAAAATCTAAACGTCAAAAACAGTTTTTAGGTCGAAAAGATGATGCCGCACAGTTGCAGCGGAAGAGTTCTTCATCTCCAAATGAGAGGCATAAAAAAGCAAAAGCGGTGGCAAAGCGTGCAAAGCCTTTTCGTTTTCGAAAATCAGTTAAAAAAGCTGCCTAGATAAAGTCTTGAAAAAAGATTATGTACTGGAGATTTTTTACTTTTGTTGATTTGTTCTCAATAATTGAAAAGAGGTATAAAATACTCTTACCAAAATAAGAAGGTCTTTTAGAGGTTTTCATTTTTAAAAAATGAAAACCTCTAAGTATTTGGATTATTTAAAAATCTTTTAAAAAGAAATTATTATTGTAGAGGTGATTATTTATTTTCTTCATTCCCATTTCTTAAAATGGGAATGAAAATAGATTTTATTTATATAAAATCTATTTTTTAAAAGATGTGTTTTATCTTTAATGGTAACTTTTAATTTTAAAAATTGATGTCTAATAATAACTCATTGTTTTATATATTGAATAATTCATTATATCGTAATTTTTTTTATTTTGAAGCTATTTATGTGGATCAATCAAAAGTATTAATTTGCACGTTAGATGTGAAATTATTGTATAGATAAACATTTGAGAAATAAATAAAATGATTCTTATAAACTCTTTCAAAGGCAAGGGGTATTGCTAAGATTGAGAGTTGGAAAATAGTATGATGGTATGGCTTTTATTATAAATAAAGATGGGATGATTAACCGATTTCATTTTATACCATTTACGGGAGTCATTGTGAAATGGGCTTGGGGGGAATTTAAGAGATATCTCTTTAAAAAAGCATGTGACTGCATAATACAATAGCAAGAATGTCATGATTTCTGAAGGCTTTCTCAGGATTCTTAACAATTTAGCTTGTTATCTTGGTTTTTACTGTAAAACACTATTATTTTTGGGGGGTATAAAGCCTATAAGACTTTATATATTAAATGTTTTATGACAGTGTGAGGAATATCCAAGGCAAGGTTGTTTGTAAAGCGTTGAAGTGGTTAGCAGGAGGAACAACCTGTTAGATAAGACGTCGGAGTGTTTACAGACTTGTTTTATATTTTTTGCTTTTAGGATGGGAAGGAGGTTATGTGGGGTGTATGGAGATAATATATGACCTTGATTGTTGTTTCTTCCATTTTTCAAGATGATTGATTCATGAGCAGGTTTTAAAGTTTAATTGCTTTATTGAGTACAAATTATTCTTTCTTTGGAAAAAAATATATGAGACCGTTTCATTGCTGATGGAACTTAATAATTCATCTCTGATGAAAGAAATCGTAATTTATAATGTGCAAATAATTGTAGAGCCCTCTTATAGAGGCGCGGTGGTTTGAAAAAAGTAATCTTATTTGTGCTATTTTAAAATGAATCAAACGTTTTTTGCGTTTATTGCAAAAAACACATCCCGTAGGATATTGCGTTTCTATTTTATTGCAAAAATCCTATTCCCTCACTTTTATTAACGAATCCCTCATGTCTAAAAGCTTTAGAAAAAACAATAAACTACATGGAATAAAAGAAGAGTGGCTCCCCGGGCCGGATTCGAACCAGCGACCAACCGGTTAACAGCCGGTTGCTCTACCGCTGAGCTACCGGGGAACGGTGCCCAATCATTTAGCTGAGAAGGCTATAGCAAAGCAATACTGATTTGCAAAGGATAAAATTACTTTTTTTTTAAAAAATATGATAAATTGTGTAATAAGAGGAAAAAAGGCGAGAGAAGATTTCTACACCTTGACGGATGCGTTGCCTTCCCTTATTGAAACCTTTATGTTTGTTGACGAGGCCTCGTGGCGGAATGGTTACGCAGAGGACTGCAAATCCTTGTATCCCGGTTCGATTCCGGGCGAGGCCTCCAGCCGATTTTAAACGAAACGGCTTTTAGGGGAGATGAGGTATAGGAAAATAGATTATTTCCCTCTATAGTTGTGAAGACACTTTTTTATGAGAGATCATACAGTTAAAATCTAACGGTTGAGTGTGGCATCCTTTTTCGTAACGCTCATAGTTTAAGAGGTCTTCGTCCATCATTGTCGCTGTTTTGTTTGTTTTTTGTAGGTTAGGAGAAAATATTCGTTATGGTTGCAGATTTTGCTGAACTTCGTCGCAAAATGGTTGACAATCAAATTCGTACAGTCGATGTAACGGATTTATCAGTTCTTGAAGCATTTTTAACGGTATCTCGTGAAGATTTTGTAGCGGAAGATATGAAAGTATTAAGTTATCTTGATACCGATATTGTTCTATGTCCAGTACAAGATGGGGGTCCTGCACGCTATTTGATGAAACCTGCATCTTTAGCAAAATTATTACAGCTTGCTGCTGTAAAATCATCAGATATTGTTTTAGATATTGGTGCAAATAGTGGTTATTGTGCAGCGTTGCTTGCAAAACTTGCAGGGTCTGTGATTGCGTTGGAAAGTAATAAATCTCTTTTTGAACGTGCTCTTGAAGCTTTAGAACGTAATCAATGTGATAATGTGGTTGCTGTTCATGGTCCATTAGAGCAAGGATATGCCGTTGAGGGACCTTATGATGTGATTTTCTTTGAGGGATCTGTTGATTTTATTCCACAAGGTATCTTTGATCAAATGAAAGACTGTGGACGTCTTGTTGTGGTTGAAGGGTATGGAAATGCTGCTGTTGCACAAATCTATATAAAAGAAGATGGGATCATTTCGGCACGTCGTGCTTTTAACCTCGCTGTAAAGCCTCTTCCTTGTTTTTTTAAAACACCTGGTTTTGTGTTTTAGTGCTTGTTTGTTTTGTGAATAAAAGATAATTTTGTGATTTATTTGGGGTTTGTTATTGTGTGTATTGTGTTTAGAATAAACAAGAAGTTTCAGGTGTGTTTATTACTGGTGTTGAGTATTTTACTATCAGATATTGTTTGTGCTGAAACATTGATGGATGCCTTTTCTAAGGCTTATAAGCATAATGCTAAGTTGAATAGTGAACGTGCAGCTGTGCGTATATCCGGTGATGATGTTGTCATTGCGCGATCAGGGTTATTGCCACAAGTTGAGGGGGTTGGGAACTATGGTCGGAATAAGTCTTTTACAGGTCCTTATGTCACTTCTGGATCTATAGGCGTGAGATTAAATCAAAGATTATTTGATGGTTTTATCACGCAAAATATCTTTTCTTCAGCTCAAGTTAAGTTGCAGGCTCAGCGTGAATATCTTCGTAATGTTGAACAAAATACGTTTTTGGAGACAGTGACCGCTTATGCTAATGTCTATCACGCACGTCGTGTTGCCGATCTTCGAAGAGAAAATTTGGCAGCTCTTGAAGAACAAGTTCGTTCCAATAAAGCAAAATTTGATGTGGGTGAAGGAGGGCATGTTGATCTTGCTCAAGCTCAAGCTGCACGTTCCGTGGCTGTTTCAGAGTTGAGTCTTGCTCGTGCTGATGTAAAAGCAGCAGAGGCAGTGTATCGACAAGTTATTGGTTCTGATCCTGAAAAGTTAAAACGCCCCCCCGTAGCCAAAGATTTTCCCGTCAACCTTGATATGGCTTACCAAATGAGCGTTGTGATGCATCCAGCAATTCTTTATGCTAAATATTTAGTCAATGCGAGTGTTTACAATGTAAAGGCGAAAGAAGGGGCGCTGCTCCCTAAAGTTGATTTTTCTGCAACAGCATCTTATAATCGAATCTACAGCGGTGCTGGAGAGGATGGAGTTTCTAAATCAATAGGATTGTCAGTAAGTGTCCCAATCTTTGAAGGAGGGCGTACGTCTGCGCAAATTCGTCAATCAAGGGAACAGCTTGGACAGGCGCAGCTTCAACTCGATTTGGCGCATAGTAATACTAGGCAAGTACTTACTTCTGCTTGGTTTCAGTTGGAGGGTGCACGCTCATCTGTTATTGCTTACCGTGAAAGTGTTCGTGCTGCTGAAATTGCTCTGAAAGGCCGTGTTCAAGAAAATCGCGTAGGGCAAGCAACGACGCTGGATGTTTTAAATTCTCGTACTCAATTGATTAATGCTCAGATTGCGCTTGCAATGGCGGAGCGTAATGCTGTTGTGGCAAGCTATAGTGTTCAATCTTCTATTGGTAGACTGACTGCAAATTATTTAGGTTTAAAAACAATTAAATATATCCGATAATGCGTAAAAGTATCTCTTTAATCTTAAATTATTTTAGTTTTTAAAAGATTAGTAAATCAATAGTTGAATATGTTCAAAAATAGAACGGTGAGATGTTATTTATAAGTGTAGAAAATTGCGTGTAGCGCCCTCTTTATGACAAGCATATTTGAAAATATCGCGGGAGGCATGTTGATCTTATGATTCTTTTGCATACACTGAAAATATGATTCTATTTATTGTTGCGTCTTTGAAAGGTTGTAAAGTATGGTACAGAGTTCAAGCGTGTTACGTGAGCCAAGTATGGATGAAATTTTAACATCTATTCGTGAAATAATCGAAGAAAATGCGGTTCAATCTGATCACTTTTTAAATGAAGATGTTGCAGTGAATGCTTCGGAAGGTCGTTCAGAAGCTGCATCAGAGGGTATTTATGATACAACCTTATCGGTTGATGATGCTATGAAAGCTTTAGCTGATCGTATTGGTCTTTCTTCTGAAAATCAAGGGGGGAAGATAACGCAAGAGAAAGAGGATATAGAGGCAGAAAATAATACAGTTGGTATGGATATGCAAAAGATGAAGCTTTCTTCTGAAGAACGGAATTCTGTTTATAAAGCAAAAGAATATGAAGATGAGATAAGGAAATCACAGTCAGAAGCTAGAGGGGATGGTCATGTGGAATTGTCAGCATATTGTATTTCTTCTGCAGAAAAGATTGCAAAGGATGTGTTGCGTCCGGCTATAGCAGAATGGTTACAGTCTAAATTGCCTATTTTGCTGGAAGATATTTTGCGTGAAGAGATTGTGAAAGCGATTAAAAAATCATCTTAACTATTTTTTACATTATTTTTATGTTTTTCATTTTATGAGAATTTTGTTTGCAATTTTGCGAGCTCTCTAGTGAATGGCTGAAAATCACGGGTTTTTGATCGGGATTTGATCATATATTGTGTTTTTCAGCGGCGTTATGGATGGATAGAATGTTAGAAAAAAACTATGATGCTGCCTCTATAGAGCAACGGGTTGCAAAGAGATGGGAGACACGTGGGGCCTTTAAAGTGGGAGCTGGTTCTAAAAGCGGTGCAGAACCTTTTTGCGTTATGCTTCCACCTCCTAATGTTACGGGCTCACTTCATATGGGGCACGCGCTCAATACGACAATTCAAGATATAATAGTTAGATTTCAGCGGATGCGTGGCAGAAATGTTTTGTGGCAGCCTGGTATGGATCATGCTGGGATTGCTACACAAATGGTTGTAGAGCGTCAACTTGCAGAACGCCAAGAGCCAACGCGTCAAGAAATGGGGAGAGAAAAGTTTATTGAGCGTATTTGGGAGTGGCGTTATGAAACTGGAGGCGTTATTGCAAATCAGTTGCGTCGCCTTGGGATTTCATGTGATTGGTCGCGTGAGCGGTTTACAATGGATGAGGGGTTGTCGCAGGCAGTTCGTGAAGTCTTTGTCACGCTTTATAAGCAAGGGTTGATATATAGGGATAAGCGCCTCGTTAATTGGGATCCTAAATTGTTGACAGCTATTTCAGATCTTGAAGTTGAGCAAAAAGAAGTTCAAGGACATTTGTGGCACTTTAGATATCCACTTGAGGGTAAAATTTTTGATCCAAATGATGCGACAACTTTTATAACAGTGGCGACAACACGACCAGAAACAATGCTTGGTGATACAGGAATTGCCGTTAATCCTGAAGATGAACGTTATAAAAATCTTATCGGTAAAAATGCTCTTTTGCCACTTGTTGGTCGTAGGTTATTAATTGTTGGTGATACGCATGCTGATCCTGAAGCTGGAAGTGGTGCTGTAAAAATCACGCCAGCTCATGACTTTAATGACTTTGAAGTAGGACAGCGTAATCATTTACGCTTGATCAATATTTTTACCCAAAAAGCCGAGATTTTTCTCCGTGAAAATGAAGCTTTTTTTGATGGTTTGATTTTATCAGATGAATTAAAAATGTTAGTAGAAAATCTCGATAAATCTGATCGTTTTGTTGCGCGCCAGAAGATTGTTTCTTTGATGGAAGAACAGGGATATTTAGCCTCTGTTGATGATCATACCCATATGGTTCCTCATGGAGATCGCAGTGGTGTCCCTATCGAGCCGTTTTTGACAGATCAATGGTATGTTCATGCTGCTGAATTAGCAAAGCCAGCGATAGAGGCTGTTCAACAAGGCAAAATGCAGTTCGTTCCCGATAGCTGGAAAAAGACTTACTTCAATTGGATGGAAAATATTCAACCTTGGTGCATTTCTCGCCAATTGTGGTGGGGACATCAGATTCCTGCTTGGTATGGTCCTGATGGAACGGTTTTTGTTGAAAAAAGTGAAAAAGAGGCTTTAGATTCAGCCTTTGCTCATTATGGTGAGGTTGTTGAGTTAATCCGTGATCCAGATGTTTTAGATACTTGGTTTTCATCAGCTCTTTGGCCTTTTTCAACATTAGGATGGCCAAATAAAACGACTGAATTATCTACTTTTTACCCAACATCTTTATCCGTGACAGGATTTGATATTATTTTTTTCTGGGTTGCTCGTATGATGATGATGGGACTTCACTTTATGGGTGACGTTCCTTTCCCAACGGTCTATGTGCACGCTCTTGTTCGGGATCAAAAGGGTGCAAAGATGTCAAAATCAAAGGGAAATATTATTGATCCCTTAGAGCTTATTGATCAATATAGTGCTGATGCACTTCGGTTTACTTTAGCTATTATGGCAGCGCAAGGTCGTGATGTAAAACTTGACGCTTCCCGTATTGCTGGTTATCGTAATTTTGCTACGAAATTGTGGAATGCCACTCGATTTGCACAGATGAATGGTGTAAAGCATGATCCAACTTTTAAGCCAGAACAAGCAAAACTGGCGCTTAATCGTTGGATTTTAACAGAATTATCCAAAACGATTTCAGCAGTGACGACTGGTATTGAACACTATAAATTTAATGAGTCAGCTGCCACACTTTACCGTTTCATTTGGAATACATTATGTGATTGGTATTTGGAGCTTCTCAAGCCTATTTTTCAGGGGGAAAATGAAGATGCTAAAAATGAGGCTCAAGCTTGTACTGCTTGGGTTTTAGATGAAGTTTATAAACTTCTTCATCCTTTTATGCCTCATATGACGGAAGAGTTGTGGTCTCTTACAGAAACGCAAGCCATCAAGCGTGAGGATATGCTCGCATTGACAAAATGGCCAGAGGAAACATTGATAGATGAAGAAGCTGCTGATGATATTAATTGGCTTATTGATGTCGTTACAGGGATTCGGTCTGTACGTTTTGAAATGAATATTCCAGTGGCTACCCAAGCACCTCTTGTTGTTGTTGAAGGAGGGGAAGTAACGCGAGAGCGTGTGAAGCGTTATGATGCACTTCTTAAAAAATTAGCGCGTATTGAAGTTATTGATTTTTCTGATAAAGTTCCGGAAGTATCGGCACAAATGATTTTGGGAGAGGCTGTTTTTTGTTTACCATTAGGGCAGTTGATTGATTTGGAGGCTGAACGTGTTCGTTTGAGGAAGGATGTCAGTAAAATTGAACAAGATATTGAAAAAATATCGCTTAAGTTAAACAACCCCAAATTTATAGAAAATGCAAAAGCAGAAATTGTTGAGCGTGAACGGAACAGGGTTGTAGAACTGCGTGCAGCGCAGAAGAAAATATTTGTTGCTTTAGAGCGATTGGATTAATTTCAACTTTTAATTTTTTTGATGGATGATTTCATATCATTAGGGCTGGTATAGATCTTCTTTAAAGCAGCATTCTCTTTTGTTAGTTTTTCATGAACGATCATAAAATCTCTACTGAAATCCATTGTTTTATGTTTATCATTAAAGAGACATCTTTTAAGGCATCCAAGCCTATTTCACGATGTAGATCATGATGGTATAATGGTAAATCTATTGAGCTTCCCTTCTTTATTCTCGTGAAGTAACAAGCGTCCGGCACCATCCTGTTCAATTCGGACAGCCCTTAGCACAGACCGTTCGTAAGAGGCATTTTTAGTTCTTTCTTACACAGAGTTTTTATCCACATAGCTCTCTCTGCTTGTAATGTACAAGCGGATGGTTTTGATTGATTTAACATGGAACAGGTTTAGAATGAGAGAATCTTAGGATATTCGAGGGTCTCATTCAATATGCAAAAAAATGTAAACTATCATTATAAATCAATACGTTATTTTATTTATGTAAAATATCATCATTTAGAATAGCAATATAAGGCATGTAAAATTATACATGTGGTATTTTTGTTTTATGTAGTGGTGAGTATTCTGAGGTAGGGCTTGTGTGTAAAGTATGAAGTAACCTCATGTGAAATGATGTCAGGTGGAATCTGTTAAACAAAAAGCTGTATTGTTTATAGATTGACGGTGGCAAGAAACTTCATCTTTAAGGTGGTAAGGCAGTCGTGAAGTTATAAGTTAACGATCATCATTATACTTATCTATCTTTTGTATTGTTTTTATACTTAAACGCTTACCATTCATCATGTATTCTCTTCGTTCTCAAGTTGCTGTTTAATGCACGTTATTTTATTGAGTGATTTTTACTCATGTGTATAAAATTTTAAAATCAATAAATCCTAGAATGTTAAAGGAGGTGTTACAAAATATAGAATGAGGATTTATATTTAAAAATCAATTTGTTGTATATAAAAATGGATACTTAATTTTATCGAACATTTTGGATGGTTTTTATTTATTTTTCTTTTCTTTTAAAATTTTTACTTTAAAATTGCGTGTGTTTCTTACTAAGAAAAAGGGTTTAAATATCTATAAAGAAATTTGTAACAGACATAATCATTAAAATTGAGATAGGGGGAGGAATGGTTAGTAGGCTTCAGATATGGAAAAAAGTCACGATTGTTGTGATTTTAGGGGGATTCTTTTCGACTGTTTATGTAATAGATGTCAATAGCTTGCAAGAAGCGAATGATGGTTCGTTTTATTTTTTAAAACGTGGCATGTCTGCTTATAAAAATGGGCATATAAATCAGGCTATTGCAGCATTACGTTGTGCAGCTAAGAGAGGCCATATTGGTGCAAATTGGAAACTTGGCTCTATCTATGCAAACGGTGATGGTGTCCCTAAAAATGATTATAAGGCATATAATTTTTTTGCATATATTGTTGAAAAAGGTGCTGATCTTGGTTCAGAGGATGAAAGTTATGTTTCTGATGCATTGGTTAAACTTGCGGGATATATAAAAAAAGGTATTCCTCAATCACCAGTGAAACCTGATCCTTCTTATGCTGCTCATCTTTATATGCAGGCTGCGGTAAACTATGGAAACCCTAAAGCTCAGTATCATTTAGGAAAAATATTTTTAATGGGAGAGGGAAGGGAGAAGAATCTTATACAAGCAGCAAGATGGTTTCAACTTTCAGCAAAAAAAGGAAGTCCTTCTGCCCAAGCAATGCTTGGAAATATACTGCTTCAAGAAGGAAAAATTGTCCGTGGGGCAGCAATGTTAACTGCTGCCTATGAAAAAGCTAATGTAAAAAACAGAAATTGGATTCGCCCTTTGCAAGAACAGGCTTTTGCTCTTTGTAATGAATTTGAGAGACGTACAGCAATTTCACTGGTTGCTGATATTTTAAAAAATAACAGTTTTTAAACATCTGATTGTAATATTTTTAAATTCTCTCATCCGTTATTAAACTCTACTGTCTTGTGTCTAAGTTTACAGTAGAGATAGCTTTTTGTGATAATATAACGGCTAATGACTTAAGATTTTAGACAAAAATTCTTGCGTTCTTGGTGTTCTCGCTTGTGGATCAGAAAAGAACTCTTTAGATGAACAGTCTTCAAGAATTGTTCCTTGATCTATGAAAATAACACGCTCCGAGACTTTTTGTGCAAATCCCATTTCATGGGTTACACAAATCATCGTCATACCTTCTTCTGCTAAGCTAATCATGACATCGAGCACTTCACCTACCATTTCAGGATCTAGAGCAGATGTTGGTTCATCAAAAAGCATGACAAGTGGATCCATAGTTAAGGCACGTGCAATAGCAACACGTTGTTGTTGCCCTCCAGAAAGTTGACCAGGATATTTATCTTTGTGTTCAATCAGCCCAACGCGTTCAAGATACAACAATCCACGTTCAAGGGCTTCTTTTTTGCTTCGTTTTAGGACTTTGATTTGTGCAATTGTTAAATTTTCTGTGACAGATAAATGGGGGAAAAGCTCGAAGTGTTGAAATACCATTCCCACCTGACTTCGCAATTTAGGCAGATTCGTTTGTTTTGAATGAACAGGTATTCCATTAATCCAAATTTCACCTTTTTGAAAAGGGACAAGAGCGTTAATAGTTTTAATGAGTGTTGACTTTCCTGATCCTGATGGACCACAAACGACAACGACTTCTCCTTTATTAATGTTGGTTGTACAGTTTTTAAGGACTTTAATTTCGCCATACCAATTAGAAACATTTTTTATTTCGATCATATGAGTAGACATTTTTTTTCCTATTAGCGAATAATGGACACTTTTTTTTGTAAATACAAAACTATTTGTGACAGTGTAAAACAGATAACAAAATAGAAAACAGCTGCTAAGATATAAGCTTCTTGCTTTACACCAAAATTATTAGCAGCAATATCAAAACCATTTAAAAGACTGTTGCCACTGATTGCATAAACAAGGGTTGTATCCTGAAAAAGGATAATAACTTGTGTTAAAAAAACTGGTAGCATGTCTCTAAAGGCTTGAGGAAGAATGACAATGTACATACTTTGCCAATATGTCATTCCGAGAGCTTGTCCCGCATATTTTTGTCCTTGCGAAACTGAGTTTATGCCAGCACGCATAATTTCTGCAAAATAAGCCGTTTCAAATGCGGTAAAGGTAATGAGTGCTGATTTATTTGCACCGATGGATGTACCGGTTAAAAAAGGTAAAAGCACGAAAAACCATAAGATAACCATCACAAGTGGTATTGAACGCATAGCTGTTATGTAAACGATTGCAAACCAAGAAAGAAGTTTTATGGAAGAAAGGCGCATCATTGCTAAAAGGGTGCCGAAAACAAACCCCAATACCGTTGCAAAAAGAGTTAGAAAAACGCTAAAGAGCAAACCTGATAAAATGTAAGAACGAAATACATCAAAGGTAAAAAAGGAAAAATCAAAGTCGGAAAAATTGAAAGGAAAATAAAGTCCAAACTGAGAGCTTATGAAATTCATCATTTTCAATTTCCCTTTGTTTGAAAATTAGGAATTTTGAGTATTTGTTCAATGACTGTCATCACAATGAATACGAATAAGGCTATTAGAATATAAAGAATCGTAACAAGCAAATAGTTTTCGTAAACATGGCTTACCTCTTCAATTGCTTGGTATTGAAATTGCATGAGCTCATTTATTGAAACGGCGAATGCTATAGACGAATTTTTCACAATGCCCATTGCTTCTGAAGTAAGCGGCGGCATAATTGTACGTATAGCACGTGGTAGTATAATATAGCGATAACTTTGATAAGTTGTAAACCCCATTGCCATAGCAGCATAACGTTGTCCAGAAGGAATCGCTTCAATGCCTGAACGAACCTGTTCTGCAATGCGTGCAGATGTAAAGAATCCCAATGCGCATGTTATTAAGAGAATAGGGGAAAATTTCATCGCTGGTGGATAAATCTTAGGAACAACAAAATACCACAAAAATACTTGTACAAGGAGGGGAATATTACGCATAATCTCTACCCAAATAGCACCGATAGTGCGAAATATATAATTGATTATCGATGTTTTGGGTAAAGTGCGCATTGTTCCTATAATAACACCACACAATACAGCTAAGATAAGTGAAGTGATAGACAATATAACCGTATTTTTTAAGCCATCGAGAAGTGTATCTAAATAGGTATGACTCACGCCGGGAGTTCCCAGACATCCTGTTACCAGTGTTTGGGTAAGGTCATCTCTACAAAGGAAAGAAAAGTCCATTAATTGATATTCCCTCAAATTAGTCATTCACAAATAGGACAATAAACTAAGCGCATCTACATAGGCCAAATTTATTAAAAAGTGAATTAAAATATAAACCACACTCAACTTTTAAAGAGTGTGGTTCTTCTTTATTAAATTTTATAAATCTTTTTCTGTGTAGCTTTCTCGAGGCTTATTATTTGGGTGATCCCAAGCATATCTTGTTTGTTTTGACAAGGGAAGGTTCATAACAGTGTTAGAAGGTGGGATCGGTTTCATAAACCACTTATTATAAAGCTTTTCAAGTGATTCATCTTTAATCTGACGTACGATACTATCGTTGATTGTTTGTTCAAATTTTTTGTCATTTAATCTGAGCATACAGGCGATAGGTTCGACTGAAAGTACAGTATCAAGAATGACATAATCAGATGGATTCTTTGATTTAGCAATATGTCCAGCAAGAATTGAAGCATCCATAACAAAAGCATCTGCCTTGCCAGATTCTAATAATAAAAAACTATCTCCGTGATCTTTCCCCTTTAAAACTTTAAACTGAATGTTTTTTGCACGTTTGTTTTTACGAATAAGTTGAACAGATGTTGTACCGGTGGTCGTTGCAACTGTTTTTCCATTTAAATCGTCAAGAGATTTAATGTTAGAGTTTTTCTTTACAGCAATCCGAACCTCTTCAATGTATGTCGTATAAGCAAATGCTGCTTCTTTACTGCGGGCAATATCATTTGTTGTTGAGCCGCACTCAAAATCATAGGTTTTATTTTTTAAGAGAGGAATTCTATTTTGAGAAGTGATCGGAAGATAATGAATTTTAATTGGTTTACCAATTTTTTTTGATATATCATCAATGATACGTTCTGCCATTTCTGTATGAAAACCTACATATTTATTATTACCAAGGGCGTAGGCTAAACCAGATGATTCACGGACACCTAAAGTAATTTCCCCTGTTCGTTTTATTTTTTCAAGAGTCTCATGTTCAGCATGCGCGACACTTGTGAATCCAATGGCCATTGCTGCAATAAACATTAACAATGATTTCTTCATTTATGTCCTCCATTCATTTATCTTTACTTTAGCTGTTTAAGATATACTGTTTACATGGTGTAGCATAGTTATTATTTTTGAGTGGAATTTTTTGTTGTTTCATAATGGCGGCTGTACTTTCTTAATTGATATTAAGGTGAATCCAAACAGGAACGTGGTCGGATGGTTTTTGATATCCCCTTACTTCTGTTTGACTATGAGCGCAAATAAGTTGATCAACAGCTTCTGGTGATAATAATAAATGATCAATGCGAATCCCATTATTCTTAGGCCAAGCACCCGCCTGAAAATCCCAAAAACTGAAGGAGGGAGTATCGGTGACATTCCGGATAGCATCGTAAAGACCTAAATTAAGAATACGTTGAAATACTTTTCTTGTTTCTTGAAGAAATAAGGCATCTTGATACCATTCTTGAGGTTTTTTTGCATCTAATGGAGCGGGGATGACATTATAATCACCCGCTAGAATAAGGGGTTCTTCATACGCAAGCAATGATTTTGCATGTGTATATAGTCTTTCCATCCATTCTATTTTATAGGAATATTTTTCGCTCTCAATAGGATTCCCATTTGGTAAATAAAGAGATGCAACACGAACAACACCTTTGTTTGTTGAATAAACAGCTTCAATGTAACGTGTTTGCTCATCATTATCATTGCCTGGTAATCGACGGATCACTTCATCTGGTGTTTTTTTAGAGAGAATCGCAACACCATTAAAACTTTTTTGTCCGTGTGTTTCTATATGGTAACCTAAATTTTCAATTGCATCGCGTGGAAAATTTTCATCAATACTTTTAATTTCCTGTAAACAGACTATGTCCGGCTGGCTTTGCTGCAGCCACTGACATAATGTTTCATGTCGTGCTTTTATTCCAGCAATATTCCACGTTGCTATTTTCATGGCGCTCATCATTAGATATCAAGTATGCAATTCAATTTACTGCATTCATGTTTTATTACAGTCACATTGCTGCTTTTTTATTTATAGGGATATTACTATGGTAAATTGATTTATCAAGAGTAGCGGTAAAAGCAAATTTAAAGTTTTAAAATTTAATTTATTTTCATTTTTAAAAACTTTCTGCTGTTTAGTTCTTGACGAATGTAAGTGTTCTCGCTATTAGAGGTGGACATAACCGATGTGGATGTGATCAGGTGTTTTGGATATGAACCGAAAGATTATTCACAGGTGTTAAGAAGATTAAAAGCAAATGCTAGTGCAAAAGGCTATTGCCTTCTCTGCTTGTGGTCGGGTGAACTGTTTTTTTGCAGGTATGCCCGATTTTGTGTGTAGACTTAGATATCTGTTCCGATTCTGTTGGAGTGGATAGGAATGAAATAGAAAAGCCCGATTGGGTGAGACGAATGTAGATCGAAAAGAGGAAGGTTGCATGCCTACCGTAAACCAGTTGATTCGCAAACCGCGTGTAGTGCCAGTTAAACGTAATAAGGTTCCTGCTTTGCAGTCGAACCCACAGAAGCGTGGTGTTTGTACGCGTGTTTATACAACAACACCGAAGAAACCTAATTCTGCTCTTCGTAAGGTTGCTAAGATTCGCTTGACGAATGGATTTGAGGTGATTGGTTATATTCCTGGAGAGGGACATAATCTTCAAGAGCACTCTGTTGTGATGATTCGTGGTGGTCGTGTGAAAGATTTGCCAGGAGTTCGTTATCACATTATTCGTGGTTTGCTTGATACCCAGGGTGTCAAGAACCGTAAACAGCGTCGTTCAAAGTATGGCGCAAAGCGTCCAAAATAATATTGAGAGACAAAGCCAATGTCCCGTCGTCATAGAGCAGAAAAGCGTGAAATTAATCCAGATCCTAAGTTTGGTGATTTGGTTGTTATGAAATTTATGAATGCCATTATGTTTGATGGTAAAAAATCAGTTGCAGAGCGTATTGTTTATGGTGCGCTCGATTCTGTGGAAAAAAGAGTGAAAACAGATCCTGTGGCTCTATTTCATCGTGCCTTAGAGAATGTTGCTCCTCATATTGAAGTTCGCTCACGCCGTGTTGGTGGTGCTACTTATCAAGTTCCGATTGATGTTCGTCCTGATCGTCGTCAGGCTCTTGCTATTCGTTGGTTGATTGCTGCGGCGCGTGGTCGAAATGAAACGACGATGATTGAGCGTTTATCTGGTGAATTGATGGATGCGGCTAATAATCGCGGTTCTGCCGTGAAGAAGCGTGAAGATGTTCATCGTATGGCTGAGGCTAATCGTGCTTTTTCTCACTATCGCTGGTAGAAGTTTTAAACTAAGGCAAATATAATGGCTCGCGAATATAAAATTGAAGATTATCGTAATTTTGGTATTATGGCGCATATTGATGCTGGTAAGACTACGATGACTGAACGTATTCTGTTCTATACCGGCAAGAATCATAAAATTGGCGAGACCCACGATGGTGCTTCTACAATGGATTGGATGGAGCAGGAGCAGGAGCGCGGTATTACGATTACGTCTGCTGCGACAACGACGTTTTGGGAAGGGCGTGATGGTCGGAAGCGTCGCTTTAATATTATTGATACGCCAGGGCACGTTGATTTTACGATTGAAGTTGAGCGCTCTTTGCGTGTTCTTGATGGTGCAATAGCCTTGTTGGATGCAAATGCTGGTGTGGAGCCTCAGACGGAAACTGTTTGGCGGCAAGCTGAAAAATATCGTGTGCCTCGTATGGTTTTTGTTAATAAAATGGACAAAATAGGAGCTGACTTCTATCGTAGTGTGGAGATGGTTGGTTCTCGGTTGGGTGCTAAAGCGCTTGTTTTGCAGTTACCGATTGGTGCTGAAAATGACTTTGAAGGTGTTGTTGATCTTGTAGAAATGAAGGCTTTAAAGTGGGATGGTTCTATTGGTGCCTCGGCGGTGATAAGTGAAATTCCCTCTGATTTAAGAGAGAAAGCTGAAGAATATCGCGAGAAATTGATTGAGATGGCTGTGGAGGTTGATGAAGCTGCGACAGAGGCTTATTTAGAAGGTGTTATGCCAACCAATGAACAGCTTGTTTCTCTCATTCGTAGGGGGACAGTAGAAGTTCAGTTTCATCCGGTTCTTTGTGGTACAGCTTTTAAAAACAAGGGAATTCAGCCGCTTTTGGATGCTGTTGTTTCTTATCTTCCTTCTCCAGTTGATGTTCCGGCAATTAGTGGTATTGATGTGAAGACTGAGACTGAGACGACACGCGAATCTTCAGATGATGCTCCACTATCTATGCTTGCTTTTAAAATTATGAATGATCCTTTTGTTGGTTCGTTGACGTTCTGTCGTATTTACTCAGGTAAAGTTCAGAAAGGTATTTCTCTTGAGAATACTGTGAAAAAGAAGAAAGAGCGTTTGGGGCGTATGCTTCAAATGCATTCAAATTCTCGTGAGGATATTGAAGAAGCATTTGCTGGTGATATTGTTGCTCTTGCAGGACTTAAAGAGACGACAACAGGTGATACTCTTTGTGATCCTTTGAAGCCTGTTATTTTGGAGAGGATGGAATTTCCAGAGCCTGTTATTGAGATTGCGATTGAACCGAAAACAAAAGCAGATCAAGAAAAAATGGGTATTGCTCTTAATCGTCTGGCAGCCGAAGATCCTTCATTTCGTGTTAAATCGGATGAGGAATCTGGTCAGACTATTATAGCTGGAATGGGTGAGCTTCATCTTGATATTATTGTTGACCGTATGCGGCGTGAATTTAAGGTTGAAGCAAATGTTGGGCAGCCTCAAGTTGCTTATCGTGAGTCAATTACTAAAATGGCGGAAATTGATTATACGCACAAGAAACAATCGGGTGGTGCCGGTCAGTTTGCTCGTGTGAAAATTGTTTTTGAGCCTCATGATGGTGATGACTTTATTTTTGAGTCGAAGATTGTGGGTGGTGCTGTTCCTAAAGAATATATTCCCGGCGTCCAAAAAGGGATTGAAAGTGTTATGGGGTCAGGTCCTCTTGCAGGCTTTCCTATGCTTGGTGTAAAAGCAACGCTTATTGATGGTGGCTATCACGATGTTGATTCTTCGGTTTTGGCTTTTGAGATTGCTGCTCGTGCAGCTTTTCGTGATGGAGCAAAGAAGGCTGGTGCACAGCTTCTTGAACCGATCATGAAGGTGGAAGTTGTTACACCAGATGATTATGTTGGTGATGTTATTGGTGATCTCAATTCTCGTCGGGGACAGATTTCGGGAACTGAAGCGCGCGGTATTGCAACGGTTGTGAATGCGATGGTTCCTTTGGCAAATATGTTTGGTTATGTGAATACCCTTCGCTCTATGAGTCAGGGGCGTGCACAGTACACAATGCAGTTTGATCATTACGAGCCTGTACCTTCGGCTGTTGCTTTGGAGATTCAAAAGAAATACGCGTAATTTCAGGTTGGTAATTAATTTTTAACTTAGTCCTTGGCTTGGACGGAAAATGGAGAGCTCAGATGGCGAAGAGCAAGTTTGAACGAACAAAACCGCATGTTAATATTGGTACGATTGGTCACGTTGATCATGGGAAGACCTCGTTGACAGC
>NZ_JBHILV010000039.1:2359-4881 GCF_042193505.1 Bartonella sp. TS25HLJMH | reverse complement strand
CGCTTACCTTGGTTTATCAGGAGCCCCTTTGCTAATTTTTTATATTATTCAACGCCTATAACAGAAGGTCTGAATGACAGAGCGCATCATGAACATCACCTTATGGCAGAGAGGGTTGGTGGTGTTGAAACGCGCCCCGTTAATGTGAGTGTAGTTTATGGGATCAAGACATGAGGAGTTGAAATGTCATTAAAACCGTTTGCGATATCAGAGATTAACGACCCGTCTCAAGTACGGGTCGTTTTGTATTCTGGGGGAGGTTTTGTCCATGCGCCGCTTAATGGCATTTTTGATTTACTGAAAGCCGCATTGAAAACGGAGCTTGATGGATCTGTGAAAGATTTAGAGAAGCGCTTAGAGGCATTAAGAGAAGAGTTAGAAGATTTAAAAGAGTGTTCTTTAGACGAAGTACTCTGAATGATGTGAGGACAAAAAGCAGATGAAGATACCCGATCATGAACATGAATATTTGATACCTGTCGCGACGCAAGAGGAAATCAGAGAAGGGACATCACAAGATACGGTTGTTGTTCCAAAGCTTTTAGGAACGGCATCGTTGTATTCGTATGAAACCTTTGCACCATTAGAACAGGTTGTTAATGCAAGACAAGAAGCAGAAAAAGCTATAGTGCGTGCGAATGGCGCGCAATAAACAGCAGATCAAGCGAAAACTATAGCAGATAGTGTCAAGGAATTATCGGATGCAGCAGCGACGACGATAGCGCAAGCAGCAGGCACAGCAGCGAGTGCAGTTACTGTAGCTTCTGAAGCCAAGACGACAGCTGAGACAGCTTTAGAGCAGGCAAATACGGCATTAACAGCATCCAATGCTGCTAAGACAACAGCAGAGGTCTCGAAAACTTCCTCAGAAGATGCCAAGATGAAATCAGAAGCGGCAGAGAGGTTAGCGCAAGAAGCCAAGCGTATTGCGGAGGATACTAAAGGTGCAGCCGATAGAATGACGACAGCGGTCACGGAAAGCTCTCAAAGAGTGACACAAGTTCAAGGCACAGTAGAGACAGCTTTGACAGAGGCAAGAGAAGCCAAGGCAACGGCAGGAGATGCAAAAACACTTTCCGAACAAACCAAGAGCGCTTTTGATGATGCCAAGCAGGTGATGGGCGAGGTGAAGAATGTTGCAGAAACGGCGGCAGCGAACAGTGGGCAAGCTCTCACGACAGCTTCTGAAGCCAAGACGACAGCTGAGACAGCCTCTTCGGTAGCTGGTGATGCAAAAGAAACGGCATTGAGAGCGTTGGCAGATGTCAAGGATCTTAAGCAATCGGTTGATCATGTCAAGAATACAGCAGAGGGAGCCAAAAGGACAGCAGAAGGAGTAGAACAGAGGGCTTTAACAATAGAAGACGTTGCTACACAAGCCAAGACTAAAGCCGGTGAAGCGAAACAATTGGTTGAAGAAGTTAAGACGAGAGCGCATTCGGCAGAAACGTTAGCGAATAATGCAAAGCGGTTAGCGGATAGCGCAAAAGATACAGCGGTGGAAGCGAAAAATAAAGCAGAGGATGCTCATGTCCTTTCGCAAGACGCTAAGAGCACAGCAGAAACGGCAGAAGAGAAAGCCGCAAGAGCCGAAAAGAAGGCGGATGATGCGACAGTCACAGCTTCTGAAGCCAAGACTATGGCGCAAGAGGCAAAACAGGCGTTAGAGACATCAACAGCGCACCAAGATGCTTCAGAAGCATTGTCTAAAGCCGCTGAAGCGAAGAAAGTAGCAGATCAGGCAGCAACGTTAGCCAATGAAAGTAAAACGACAGCTGTTGAGGCAAAAGGTTTAGTGGAGGAAGTAAAACAATCGGTAGCGGCAGCGACAGAAACAGCAGAAACGGTAGCTAACGAAGCCAAAGGAGCATCAGAAAGCGCTGTTAGGGTGGCGAACACAGCGAAGATCACAGCAGAAGAAGCCAAGAGTGCAGCGGATACAGCAACAGCGACGGCTCATCAAGCCCAACAGAGTGCAGAGGAGGCTACAAAATTAGCTTCTGAAGCGAAAGCGGTAGCAGAGTCTGCGGCGCGTTCAGGAGAGACGGCAGGGCAGGTTGATGCAGAAGCGTTGAAGGGTATAGCTACAGCAGCAAAGAGTAAAGCGGAAGCAGCAGAGAAGGTAGCAGAAGAAACGAAAGGTGCTTTAGATGGTCTAAAACAATTAGCCAATAGTGCGAAGTCGACAGCGGACGAGGCAAAGAAGGTAGCTGATGGTGCACAAAAGAAGGCATCACAGGTAGAGACAGTAGCGGGTGAAGCTGAAAAGATAGCGAAAGAAGCCAAACAGACAGCTGGTTATGCTAACCATGAGGCGGCACAAGCGCGCAGTGAGGTAGAAAAGGCAAAAAGTACAGCTCATGAAGGATGGAGTAATGCCAATAAAGCTCAGGAAGTAGCAGGTGACGCTAAGACTATAGCAAGTTTAGCGCGTACGTACGCAGATGAAGCCAAGAAGATAGCGGAAAATTCAGGCAACACAGCTCATCAAGGGTGGAGTACAGCTAACAACGCGAAGGAAG
>NZ_JBHILV010000039.1:0-2259 GCF_042193505.1 Bartonella sp. TS25HLJMH | reverse complement strand
TGAAGCCAAGAAGATAGCGGAAAATTCAGGCAACACAGCTCATCAAGGGTGGAGTACAGCTAACAACGCGAAGGAAGCAGCCAATAACGCTAAGACTATAGCAAGTTTAGCAGAAAGAGCAGGCGAAGAAGCCAAGAAAATAGCGGAAAAAGCCGATGATCGAGCGTATGAAGCCAAGAATGAAGTAGAAAAAGCCAAGGAAATAGCTAGTAATGCAAAATATATAGCAGAACAAGCGCAAAGGGCAGCCGAAACAGCCGGTAAGAAAGCTGAGTCTTTAGAAGCAGCCGCAAAAGAAGCACAAAAAATCGCCAAGGAAGCCAAACAGACAGCAGGTTATGCCAACCATGACGCGACGCAAGCGCGTAATCAGGCAGAAAATGCAGAGAAAATAGCCTCGTCTGCGAGGAGTAGGGTCATCGATATCAATCAAGTGGTTGAGAATTTTAAAGCCCCCGTAAGTTTAGCGCGGATGTACTCAGACGAAGCTAAGAAAAAAGCCGAGGCAGCAGATTCAAAAGCCTATCAAGCCAAGAGCGAAGCCGAAAAAGCCAAGGAAGTAGCCGATAGAGCAAAAAGGACAGCAGAAGAAGCCAAAAAAACAGCCGATACGACGAAGCAAGAGCTTGGAGGTATCAAGAGTTCCCTAGCAACGGCAACAACAGCCCATACAGTAGCCTCACAGGCAAAAGTGCTAGCGGAAGAGGTTAACAATTTACTGAAACAGTCCAATTTAACGGTTCTTTCAATTTCCACGCCGTTTCTTGTTGCGACAGGAAAAAGTCAATTAACCTTGAAAAAAGGAACACGTATAACCTTGGCATTAGGCAATGATACTTTGGTTGCAAGTTATACGGCAGATAAAAGAATAAGCGTTCCTTCTCTTTCGGCGGGTAAGGATTATTATGTTTATTTGGTATCGGATGGAGGACAGTCTCATAAACTTGTTTTGTCAGAAAACTCTACGTATCCAAGGGATTACACTGTGAGTAATTCGCGAAAGATTGGAGGGTTTCATACGCTCTGTGCGGATGTTGGTACGATTTCTGGTCATCCCTTATCAGGCTATCGGGCAGGGGATATATTGCCGAACTCTGTTTGGTGTTTGAATCACCGCCCGCATAGTTCACCCGAAGGGATGGTTTATGATCTTGCGCAAGACCTTTGGGTTGATATTTATCTTCAGTCAGGGACGGGTCACAATACCCGCTCGGCGTATAATGTTCCTATTACGACGAACCGTCTACAAACAGATCATATATCCGATATGCTGCGTGTTAAGAAGGCTTTGCTCAATAATACAGAATTTACCTCTGCGATGTATGGAAGCAATGAAGGTGGTGGGATTCAAGGCAAAAAAGCACCTTCACCGAAACATTCTGGAGGTCATAAGAATACGGCAAATATACGGATGATTTCGCATATCGGTTGTGAAGATGGTTGCGGTTATGTTTGGCAATTTGTGAGAGATGTGTGTTTCATGCAAACAGTAACTGGAACCTCACCAAATGTACAGTTTAAAAAAGATATGTATGCATTGTTGGCTGGTGGAGACTGGTCAGATACTACGAATATCACTCCACATCTGCGTGCAGTCATTATACGGAATGCCATGTATGAATCGGCTAGCGCCCGTGGATGTAGTCATCCACGGCATTTTGTTTAGGAGGGGTAGATGATAGATTATCCAGAGCATTTAAATAGCAAGGAAGATTATCTGAATATGCTCGAATTTGATAAGGTTGAAACAGTAAGAAGGCTAGGGCAGCTTTTAGAGACGCGTTTTTATTGGGTTGCGATAAAGGAGCTTGGAGATGATGAAGAGGGGATTGATGATGAGAGGCATAAGGTTTGTCTAACAACAACCATGCTGTTTGATTCAAATGGTGATTTTGTAGCAAAGCGCACTCAATATGAATTACAGGAAAGCGAACATGCGCCGCTCTTTCAACTTGGCTTTCGTGTTGAAGAAGTCGAGCAACTGATCAAAGAGCATAGCCAATAGAGATCATAAAAAAATATTTTTATCCAGCCTCACTTTTGTGGGGCTTTTTTTATGGAGCGTCAGATGAGAAAGATATCGAAAGAAGGATTAGAACTTATCAAACAATGGGAAGGATTGCGTTTAGAGGCTTATAGAGATACGGCATGTGTTTGGACGATTGGTTATGGTCACACCAGCAATGCGGGTCACCCCCTCGTCAAAAAAGGCATGTGTATTAACAAAGAGCAAGCAGAAGAAATCCTTTGTGAAGACTT
>NZ_JBHILV010000038.1:0-4914 GCF_042193505.1 Bartonella sp. TS25HLJMH | reverse complement strand
TTTGCTGGTGCCTCTCCTTATCCTTTTGCTTTGCCTATTGCTCAGTCTCTCCAAGACAACGCAAAAAAGGTTGGGGTGCGTTTTAAGATTGAACGTTTTGTAGGAACACAGTTACTTTCAAAATTATTTTCACGTAGTTTTGATACGATTTTTTTCGGATGGAATAATGATTCTGCCGATCCTCATACAATGGCTTCACGCCTTATTTACAATCCTGATAATAGGTTTGAGGCTAAAAATACAGCCTATGCTAGTTGGTGCCATGGGTATTTGGATGAAACTATGAATCAAAAGGTTCAAGATGCGTTGTTTGAAAAAGATTCACAGAAACGGGCGCAAATGTATGCTGATTTGCAACGTGAATTTATGCAGAAAGGACCCTATGCTTTTATCTATCAGACGTATCATACTGTAGCGATGACACCTGATGTCAAAAAATGGGTTTGGAATAGTGCACCACGTATTTTTTACAGTGCAATTGAAAAATAAGAAGGCAGCAGGTTTATAAAATATAAAAATATGATCATGGTATATTTGATGTATTGCAAAGCTCTTTAACACTTTGCAATACGTTGAATTTTATCGGGAATGGATTACTATGTTGTGTAGAGAGTTTTATTTTAGGAATTCTTATGAAAGGTGTATTTGTGTGGATGTTAAGATTAAATATTTTAACTTCTATTGATACAGCTTTCAGATGAAATAATGAATCTGGAGATCCTCATACAATGGCTTCAAGCTTTTTTATAACTCGGATAATCGGTTTGAAATTCAAAATATAAGCTGTTTTAGCCAGTGTTATGGGTATTTTGATGAAGCTATAAATAAAAAGTTTAAAGATTGTGTTGTTTCAAAAAGATTCACAGAAACGGGCGTAAAGAATTGAAAAATGGTAAGTTTGTTTAGTGAAAAAACAGGTGTAACAAATGTGGCAGAATTTACTGTTTCCGAAATAGCAGGAGCTCTAAAGCGTGTTGTTGAAGAAAAGTTTGGTTATGTACGGGTGCGTGGGGAGATATCAGGTTACCGTGGTACTCATGCTTCGGGACATGCTTATTTTGCTTTAAAAGATGATAAGGCACGGTTGGAAGCTGTTATTTGGCGTGGAGTGATGGAAAAGCTCAAATTTCCTCCTGAAGAAGGGATGGAAGTGGTTGCTGTTGGTAAACTTACAACTTATCCAGGGTCATCGAAATATCAAATTGTCATTGAGGCTCTTGAACCAACGGGGGTTGGTGCTTTGATGACACTTCTTGAAAATCGTAAGAAAAAGTTTGTGGAAGAAGGCTTATTTGATGAAGCAAAGAAAAAACCTTTGCCTTATATGCCTCGAATTATAGGCGTTGTAACATCACCAACAGGTGCTGTTATTCGTGATATTATTCATCGTATATCCGATCGTTTTCCGTTACATATTTTGGTTTGGCCTGTACGTGTTCAGGGGGAAACAAGTGGGAGAGAGGTAGCTGTTGCTGTTGAAGGTTTTAATGCTCTTGCTCCAGAAGGACTTATTCCAAAACCTGATCTTATTATTGTTGCACGGGGAGGGGGAAGTTTAGAAGATTTGTGGGGGTTTAATGACGAAGCTGTTGTTCGTGCTGTTTATGCCTCTGCTCTTCCCGTTATTTCTGCTGTTGGGCATGAAACGGACTGGACTTTGATTGATTATGTTGCTGATTGGCGTGCTCCAACTCCTACAGGAGCTGCAGAAAAGGCTGTTCCCGTTAAGCTTGATCTTGAAGTATGTGTTGCGTCTCTTGGGGCACGTTTGCGCAAGGGACTTGTACGTTCTTTTGATTTTCATCAACAAAAGTTGCGTGCAGCCAGACGTGGTCTTCCCACTGTCGATCAACTTTTTGCTCTACCTCGGCGTGGTTTTGATGAAATTTCAAATCGATTACAGCGTGCTCTTTGTGTGAGCTACGATAAAAAATGTTTTTCTTTTCACACTCTTCGTTTACGTCTTTCGCTACGTTTGTTAAATAGTGAAAAAGCACAACGCAATACAAAGGAATATACGGCGCGCCTTCATCGTGCTTTTGTGCGTAGTGTGGAAAAACAACGTGCCAAAATAGAGCTTGCATTTAGGCTTTTAAAAAGCACTTCTTATCAGAATATTTTAGAGCGTGGTTTTGTTTTGGCTTTGAGGCAAGATAATAAGCCCATTAAACGGTTGACTCAGTTTCCTGAAACAGGGCAAATAAATTTACGCTTTTTTGATGGTGATATCAGTGTTGCAATACAAGAACCTGTTTTTTCTAAACGTTCAAAACACAAGCAGATAAAGTCGCCAAGTGATGATCAAGGAACTCTCTTTTAATACGGTTAATGCCATGCTTGCGGAAGGTCTTCTTAAGGGGGGGGATGGAAAAGTTCGTTGCGCATGGGCTGGAACGGATTCACTTTATTGTGCTTATCATGATAACGAATGGGGAAAACCTGTTTTTGAGGATATCTGTTTGTTTGAAAAAATTTGCCTTGAAGGTTTCCAAGCGGGACTTTCTTGGTTTACAATTTTAAAAAAACGCTCTTTTTTTCGCATTGCATTTGATCACTTTGACTTTGAAAAGATTGCTCATTATGATGAGCTAAAGGTGCAAATGTTAATGCAGAATAAAGACATTGTTCGCCATCAGGGAAAAATTCAATCAGTGCTTAATAATGCGCTTAGAGCACAGGAAATTATAACAGAGTGGGGGAGCTTGTCCCGCTATTTTTGGTCTTTTCAGCCACTACAATCAGAGCGTTATGAAAAGATAGACTTTCAAACACTGTCGGCTCATCCTACAACCCCTGCTTCTCTTCGTCTTTCTCAAGACTTGAAGAAACGTGGCTGGACATTTGTTGGTCCCACAATTTGTTATGCTTTTATGCAGTCCGTAGGGATTGTTAATGATCATCTTGAAGGATGTTTTTGTCGATAAATTGGCCAACGTTCTTTTGTAAGGGTAATGATCAATAGAATAATAATTGAATTGTTTAATAAATGTATAGATTATACAACTCCACTGTATAAGATAATTGAAATATACAAACTATACAATATCAATGATTTTCTACTGTTGTTGGCACTCAAAACGATAAAGGCATAATTTTGAAGATGAAAAAACAGATGCAAAAAAGGAGTGATACCTTAACGGTCATGTATCTGAGGTGAGATGATGGTAATGTCTTGTATGTTTTAAAGAAACATCTAGTGTACCAAAGCCCATTTTGCAACGCAGCCCATGAATGGTATAACAGTCAATCTATTGTGCATTCCATCTTTATGCTTATGAAGGAGCAAATCAGCACCATCACACACTTTACTAGCTCTCAATGTTGAATAGTCCTTGGCATTTGAAATGGTTCAGAAGAGGTGTTTTTATTTCTGTTAATGACATGATCGTTATAATAAGTAATGAATATTTTATTCATGTTTATTGACGAATACAAAGTGGTTTTTAGAAGGGGCTGTTGTTGCATTGTTATATTTTACTTTGGTTGTATGACTTGTTGGTTTATTTGTGTGTAGGTCGATTTCTTGATACTTACCTAGGCAATAAAAATAAAATGCAGCGATGAAAAATTGAAGTTAAATGACTCAAGCTGCTTGTGTTGGGTTTTATTATCTGATAGTTTTCTTCTATTAGAGAGTGATCTTGCCGCGTGTGCGCTCCAATTTTTGGGAAGATGATTAAGCTCAGGCAGGCTTGTATCCACTACATTGCTTAGTTGAATCTCTGTATGTTTCTGCTGGAAACAAGAGTTTTGTTGCAGTATGTTGTTTTCTGTTCTATTTTTATAGTGATAAAGCAATGATGCACACTAAAGTTTAGAAGAGTTTATATTCGTTATGTCTTGGGGGGTAGTGTGATGAATTTTGTTTTTATCAATGGAGAAGTGCATTTTAGTGTGTATTCTTTTATTGCAAGTTTTATCTCTCAAAAGATAAGGCTTGGAAGGGGTGATTCTTCTCATTGTTCCTTTATTTTTGTTAACGTGTTCGGTTTTGTTGATAAAAACGTAAAACTTTTGACACTTAGTTTTCAAAAGATTAAGCAGATTTTTGTGTGGTGGGGGGTAGAGTTTTAGAAAAGATCTTTTCTTATGCCTTTCTGCTATTTTAGTGCAGTTTTGATCATGTAGTAAAGATGCGGCGCATCTTGAAATTGAGTGTTTGAGGAGAGTGAGAATTTTTAAAGTTTGCATATTTTATTTTAAATACCGCCTAAAGGAATAGAATGGTGAATTCATAAATTTTTGCGCAATGATTTTTTTAAAGCTTACCATTTTGGGGGCTACAAGGCTTATCGTTTTGATAATTAATGGGGCTGGTATACGGCATTATCGTATGCAAAGAAAGGTTATGAAAGAATGTGATACTGGTTAGCAAAACATATATTGTATGTTCGCTAGGGTTTGATTGAGATGTAAGTCAATGAATTTATAAAGTAGATGACTCTGTATAGGCGATTAGAATGTATTTATTCAATGTGTATAATTATAAATTTGCCATGTTATTTCAGCGTCATTAATTAATAAAAAATAAATAAAGGGAAATGTTTATGAACTTGAAGAAAACAATGTTGAAAAGTAGTAGCTCTCTTGTTGCTGCTCTTATTGCACTGGGAGTAGTTGTACAACAGGTTTCAGCAAAAACACCAGCTAATACTCTTGTGATGGCTTGGAATCTTGATGCAATCAGTACGTTTGATCCTGCCCAAAGCAATGATGTTTATGCAAGTGAAATTATTGGAAATGTTTGTGATAATTTGGTCAGTACTGCGACAGATGATCCAACGAAAATAGTTCCGTCTTTAGCAACGCATTGGGATGTTTCAGGCGATGATCACAATACGGTGATTACCTTTCATTTGCGTGATGGTTTGAAGTTTAACGATGGTAGATCAGCCAATGCCAATGACCTTGTTT
>NZ_JBHILV010000037.1:0-5156 GCF_042193505.1 Bartonella sp. TS25HLJMH | reverse complement strand
AGACTGGTGAAGGTATCCTTCACCTGTTGAAGATACCATTTTTGGTGGATGATTAACTTCAACTTCTAAGCCTTTTTGGGGGTAGGTGTTGATGACTTAGAAGCTTTAGATGCTTTTGGCTGTTCGAGTGGAATTTCCTTTGTCACTGGTTCAGACGATGTTTGTACGGCTTCTTGTTTTATCTGCTTAATTTGTTCAACTGCCTTGTCTGTTTTTGCTGTTGTCTTGACTCCAATAAAAGGTTTTACAGCATTAGCGCGCTTGAGACGTGCGTAGACTTGATTGGAAACTTCAACAAATGGATTATTGGGTGTTGATGGTTCAAAGCGAACAGTGCTTTTATTGTCTCCAACAACACACATTGGCTTAGTGATGACAGCTTTCATCATTGCTCCTTTTGAGTCATAATTAATGACATCATTAGTCAAATATTGATTTTTATTCTGTGAAAAATTGATTAGCCAGAATTATCAAGAAAACAGGGCTTTCTAGCCACGTTTCAAGTTCACATTTTACTGAATTTTTAGGGGATATTTTTGAATTTTAGACACAATACGACCAGTGCCGTGCTGTCATTAAATATGATTTTTCACACATTGTCAAGAGAAAAAATCTATATTTTGTACATTTTTTGTTTCTAAAAATCTAAACTTAGTATTCAGACAAACAAGAGATGCAATAATAATCCCATTTAAATGAATCTTTTACTTGGCTTTTTGCCTCGTTTCAAAGAACGATGTTTTACGGCACGAGATAAAGATTTGAACCAACTACGTAAGAAATGTTGCTAGCTTAGCAAGGACTTCGTTCATAATCATGGGGGGAACTGCTTCCATTTTCTTTCCCTGACGCGCTCCAATATCAAGAGCACGTGGTTGGTCACAACGTATTATGCCCGTTGTATGTAATCCCACTCCCATTAATGAGACAGCAAAGCCTGCAGTTCTAGCAAAATTTCCTCCGCTTGTAATAGGCAAGACAATAGGTGTTTTCGTTACACGATTAAACGCTTCCGGTGATACAATTAATACAGGACGCGTTCCTTTTTGTTCATAACCCGAAGATGGATCAAGAGATACTAGCCAAATTTCGCCTCGCTTCATCACAACAGCTCTTTACCAACAGGTTTAGCATCAAACCATTCTATATCCTCATCTACAAAATCATCTGACGGATTACATTGGGCTAACAATTCATCAAGAGTATAATTAGGAAATGTTTGTGGTTTCACAACTAATTGTCCATTATCAATAGTCAAACCAACTTGCGCATTTTCAGTAAGATGAAGGACATCAAGCAGTGAAGGTGGTATAGAAAGCATCACTGACCCTCCAACTTTACGTAATTTCGTTGTATGCATAAAAACAATCTCTCTAAAGTATTATATAAAAATATAACATTTTAAAAGCTATTTCAAGAGCTTCTAATGCTTTTATAAATATACTAGTAAAACATTTAGCATTTATTTTTTTGGTTAAAATATTTCTGGAGAGCGTTAAGGACTATTCGCAATGAAGGTACAAGGTACGGTAATTCTTGATCTTCACTAACAAGATACTGTAGCGCAGCATAAAAATTATGCTGTCTGTAAAGGTGTTGTGTTTCTTTTATTACCTCTTGCATATTCAAAAATTGTTTTGTTGCAAATTCAACCCATTTTTTCTAGCTTCTTCATTAGAAGATGAGGGCATTTTATCATAAATTGCACTAGGCAATGTTTTTGCACAGAGATAATCATTTCTCACTTCAAGATATTTTTGCGCAGCATCATACTGATCTTGATTTATTTCGCCTTGCAAATAAAGCCGCCCGATATAGGTGCCGGAAAGCGGATTTTTAGCCTCTTCTATGGTCAAGCCAAAGCGTTTAGCACGCATTTCAATTGCCAATTTATCCATGGGTTCATGCGGTGTTTTTGCTCGTGAGATGCGTCCATTTGGTTCTCTGATACACCCTTTAATTCGAGGACGACCACGTTTTGCATGTTTTTTTCTTTTAGCCATATTTTTTCAATCAGAATGGGACGCTATCGTTAAGAGCTGTTCTATAATCTTGAGCACCTGAAGCGATAGCATAATTTTGAGAAGTAATAGGTGAAGGGGTAGGGGATGCCGATTGATCTTTTTTGGCATCAAGCAAATACAACTCGCCTTTGAATTGTGGTAAGACAATCTCTGTTGTGTAACGGTCATGCCCATTTTTATCTTGCCATTTGCGTGTCTGTAATTTTCCTTCTATGTAAACCTTTGAACCTTTGTTTAGATATTGAAGTGCAATTTTTGCCAAATGTGGATTAAAAATCACAACTGAATGCCATTCTGTTTTCTCTACTTTTTGATTGGTTTTTTTATCTGTATAGCTCTCAGAAGTCGCTATACTAAAATTAACTATTTCTGCTCCAGAATTCATCGTTTTGCTTTCGGGATTAGCACCAAGGCGCCCGATTAACGTCACTTTATTTAGCATATTTGTAGCCCCATTAGATTTGCAATTTATACATGAAAAATCTTAGCATAATTTGCGTATTTATTCAATTATTTCAGTTTATTAATAACAGTTTTTTAATGTATTACATTATAATATTATTTGACAAATTATTCATCAAAAAACCATGTCACACAAATGGCACGGCTTTCTTATTTCTGCTTTTAACTTTTCAATAAATATCCTTTCATTAAGAGTCTGTATCAAACTTTTTTGTTCGATTTGTTGTTGACTGTCGAACCTTTTTGTGCGATATTCATTTTATGCAGAAAGGGGAGGCTAAATGAAACGAGAAGCACTGCTTAGAGAATTACGTAAAGAAGCCAGAAAAAGAGGCATTCATTACAGTGAAGCTCCTGATGCAGGTAAAGGGTCACATTATTTGGTAACTTTTGGAGACAAGACAACCGTTATAAAATCTGGTGAATTGACCCCACTTTACGTGAAAATAATAAAAAAGCAGTTGGGGGTATGAGTTATTCTCTCAACGGCTTTAATTTTTCGTTTTAAAAGCATTTCGATTATGGCGAGGAGACCTAAACATGGAATACACGTATCAAGCAAAACTGGAATCTGATCCAGATGGTGGTTTTATTGTAACCTTTCCAGATGTACCAGAAGCAATAACAGCTGGAGAAAATAGAGCAGAGGCATTAGAGAATGCTGTTGAAGCTTTAGGGTTAGCATTACGGAGCTATCCTATGCGTGGTTTGCCTTTACCAATGCGACAACAGTATAAAGACCTTGTAGAGGTTACGGTAGATGCGTGGAATGCTCTTAAGCTCGCAGTGGTAGAAGCCTTTAATGAAGCAAATATCACAAAAACAGAATTGGCACATCGTTTGGGTAAAAAAGAAACAGAAGCAAGACGCATTCTTGATCCCAATTATCCAACTAAGCTTCAAACATTAGAGCAAGCACTGAGCGTTCTTGGCAAGCAAGTCGTTATTACAATCAAAAACGCGGCGTGAAACATCCTCTCCACTCTGAAAGTGGAGAAGATGAGATCATATTTTAAACTAAGCGGCTTTTACGACAGATCTTGCTAGAACCTGTTTTGCTTCTTTAATGAGAGCTTTGTATTTTCTGTTTTCTTCATCTACTCTGAAGGCATCAAGAAGACGCATATGAATAGGACCTAAAAGATATAAAACTTTTTCGCCAGCGTTCATACCTTCCCAATAGCTTGGCAAATCAAAGCGTGTATCATTATCATAATCAACAGATTGGCTTTTTAGTTTCTTCTCACACTCAATAAAATAACGGCGTGCTTGACGTCCTTTCTCGTTACGTTCAACCATGGAAAGCTCTTTTGCCATGTCTAGGGTGAGATGATATTCTGTACTTGGACGACCGCCTTTAGGTTTCGGTAAATTTTTACCGAAACTCACAAAGCCTTGATTTTCTTGAGAGGCATTAGGTTTTACTAAATTTTTAGTAAAACTCACAAAGTCCTTATTTTCTAGGAAACCATATTCTTTAATACGATTAATAATCCAATCGTTAAAACGAGATGTTACCTTCAAAAACGTATGCAATTCACGTGCATTGACCGTTTGAACAATTTCCTGATCAATTGTTAGTTCTTTAATTTCTATGAGAGTGTTCATGTGAACTCCTGTTCGATTAGACGTTTTTGATTGACACTCAATAAAGAATGCCGGGTGTTCAAAAACACGGCGAACAGTCCGTCGTTACGCTTTCCCCATAAAGGGTATTGTATAGCGCAACTACACCCGACAATGCCATTATATGCGTGTAACATACAATGAGTCAAAGCCTTTAATGTGCGGAAGAAAAATTGTGTCGGCAATCTATCCGCTATTCGTTTAAGGTGTTTTTGAGGCACCTAATATCGAAAATATACATTACAGGAATAATGTCAAGCGGCTTCCGATAGTTTTTTTATGCTCTTGTTGATTTCATCTATGAACGTTGAGAAGAGACAACGCCGTTTAATCTGAACAGTTTTATAAAATCGGAAATTTTACTATGGCTTTTTAACTGAGCACTGTAGTGTGTAAATAGATATATTTATTAAACTGCGTGTACGTAACATAAGGAAAAATACACAAACTAAAAAGGAATACCAAAGAGCAATATCTGAGTACCAAAGTACAGTATCCAATGAAAAAGAAAGCTTATGCTCCACGTACTTAGAAATAATAGGTAAAGAGACCGTTTCTTTATAACTACTTGGGAAAATAAAACGACAAGCGCTACACTTATTAGCTTTAAAAGTCGGTGCATATACTGTTGTAAATCACGTGTTAGTTTCACCCAACCTGTTGTATTTCCGCATTTGTATTTTGGGTTGCTCTGCAATTCAGAAGGAATATGAGAATTGCATAAAATTACAAAAATATTTATTATTATTATCAAACCAAAAGATGCAAATATCAAAATACTTTGAATAAAGTAGGGATTTTTTTTAATTCCTAAAAAACATAAAAATATAAAAGTTATAATACCAAACAAGGCTCTTAGCTGCTTATCTGTAAACATATTTATTTCCTGCGGTTTTCGATAATTTTTTGATCTCTTTATTGATCTCGTCTATAAGAGGTTCGTAATTGAGAACGCTTTTCGGAATACCACCACCGTAAACCCACGCTTTCACTTGCGCTTTGGTACTAAAATCTGCATTCTTAGGTGTTTTGTAATACTGGCCG
>NZ_JBHILV010000036.1:0-5185 GCF_042193505.1 Bartonella sp. TS25HLJMH | reverse complement strand
AAAGATGTGCGCAACACTTTTGGGCAGCCCATCATCTACACGCGAAAGGACAATCAGCAATCTTTTCGTATCACAGCAATTTACGGCATTAAGCATTCAGAATCGGACGCCGGTGGCAGAATCCCTACGACAATTGCAAGAAAGGAACTTGATCTTTGTATCAATGATATCGGAGGCTTACCACCAAAACCTCAAGATAGTGTTATTGTGATGGATCCTGAAAACAGCAAAGCCCCCTCTCAAGAGCACTTCGTGATCACAGATGTCCAAGCCTCTGAATCCGGTATGTATAAGCTTATCTTGCGTAATGAATCTTCATCTAAAAAGCAATTTTGATTATGTTTCTAATGTACAGAAGGGGAATAAAATATCCCCCTTCTGCTTTTTTTCTCATTCACTCAATTGGAATACGCCAAGCCTTTCGCCCATAGTGTTTTGCGTAAAGTTTTTGACCCGTATGAGGACATCTACGCCATGTACGAAAAACGTAGGTTTTACTTTCTTTTAATTTTTTTTTGTTATCCATTAGATAACTTTCTCGGTGAATAGACCTAGACAAGAGACATTCACAATGATACAATTTTTACTGCTACAGGTTGCATCTTGCTGTTTCCTGTCTGGTTTTACGTTAGCGAACCATAACCTAACGTAAACTCTTTATGGGTTTGAGCTGCAACTCAAACCCTTTTTATTCTGATTTAATATTTAATGTTTTCATTCTAACCTTTGCTGCTTGTAATGAAACTTTATAGCACTTAGCGACCTCTTCTGGAGTCTTAAATTTGGGCATACCTGAACGTGGCATTAAAAGTTCAGCGGCAAACTGATCAGCTTGCCGTTCTGAACTGCGATAAGCAGGTATTTCATGAGAATCAATTACGCGTTGTAAGGGTAAATTTGTATGTAAAAAGAGGTGAGCAAATTCATGAGCAACTGTAAATCTTGCACGACCATTACCATCGTACGCATCTCTATAAATATCTTCTCTTAAAACGATGAACTTACCTTGTGGATCAGTTAAACCACCCACATTTCCAAGTTCTTTCTTATCTGCGATACGTAAATGAAAATCTAGCTTCATATTAGGCAAAATGTGTTCAATAAACTCCATTACTGGAAAATATTGGACATCTGACAATTGTAATTCCATTCGAAATAAACCAGCTAAATAACTAATTTTGTGCCAACTACGAGGAGGAACTTCATAATCAATGCTTTTATACACCTTCTATTTACCTTCTTTTTCTTTTATCTGTTTCAATAATTTTTTCATTTTTTCTATATTTTCTGGAGAAATGTTATCTATAACTCTAGCAAACATACCAACAAGTTCACCTGTGGATAAATTAGAAGACTTTATTGTAAAACTCTTACGGCAGGAATCAGCCTCTTTTCTTAAGAGAGAAGCCATATCTTGATCTAAATCGTATAATTCTATGATCTTTTCTTCCATACCAACAGGCACAGATTTTTTGCCAATCTCGACAGAAGATAAAAACGCTACAGATATACCTAATTTATCAGCCATATCTAAAAGGCGTTCTGCACGATCAATACGGAGTTTTCGTATGGTTTTACCAAATGGTGTAAGCATCAAATAGAACTCCAAAGGACGGATAATTAATCTTAACAGATTGAATATATTTTATCTTAAAGTATAAATCAACTCTTTTTTTTACAATAATTACAAATTGCCAATAGCAAAAATTTAAAAATTATCGAAAGTGGCTTGACATTATAGTAGGAGTATGAATAATCGAATCAGGTGCCTAAGAAACACCTTAAAACAACAAGCGGATTGGTTGCCGAAATAATCAGTCTTCCGCACATTGTAAAGGCTTTGACTCATTATATGCGTATAGCGTATACTGGTCTTGTCGGGTGTGGTTATGCCATAAAATACCCTTTCGGGGGAAAGCATAACGACGGGCTTGTTGCCGTGTTTCTTAGCACCCGGCACTTTTCTAGAGTGTCATTAAGAAACATCTATCAACAAGGAATTCATTATGAATACTCTTATAGAAATTAGAGAACAGGTTATTGATCAGGAAACTGTTCAAACTGTTAACGCGCGTGATTTACATACGTTTTTAGAAATAAAAGCTCGCTTTAATGATTGGATTAAAAATCGCATTAAAGAATGTAAATTTCAGGAAAATATAAACTTTATAACGCTTACTAAAAATTTAGTAAGCGGTGGAAAGGTAAAAGAATACTACATTACGTTAGACATGGCTAAACATCTTTCAATGATAAAGGGCATGAAGCGCGTCAATACTTTATCAAATGTGAACGACTTTTGAAACAAGTAGCAACACCGCAAGTCGACTACTCCAAACCGGAAGCATTGCTTGGTGTCTTGAATCACTTACAAAGTCAAATAGAGCAAAAAGATCATGTTATTGCAGAATTAGCACCAAAAGCAAAAGCTTTGGAAGGTTTAAAGCGTTCTGATGGTTTGTTTGGTCTTATTGAAGCAGCAAAGATGTTAGAGGTACGACCAAAGGATTTAACTGATTACTTGCGTAAACATGATTGGGTGTATCGACGGGCTCCAGGGGCGCCTTTGTTACCTTATCAAGACAAAATTAAGAAAGGATTCATGGATTGTCCCGCTATTACCATTCAAAGACCGGATGGTACAGAAAAGGTGCTCCCTTCAACGAAAATCACATCTAGAGGATTGGCATGTTTGAGAGAACAAATCTTTGGGGGTGTGCAATGAAAATAGATACCAACTTCTTATGCGATTTGTGGATGGCATTATCTCAATTTTCTAATGATGAAAATGTGAGCGACAAAGATTGTAGTGCTCTGGTTCAAACTATGAATGCAATAGAAAATGTTCTAGTTTTAAAGCTTCAAGATGACGTGCCCAATATTACAAAAATCTTGGCAATTTTGACAGATTTTGGAGCTTCAGAACTTCCACATCGTATGGATTCTTTGTTGCGAACTTATGAACCAAATTTAGACAACCCCATTAAAAAGGTTGCTTAATTAAAAACACAACTCCCCTCCCTATCGTTAAAGGTGGGGAGTGGTTAAACCCTACATTCAAATTTATTGATTTTGGCAAATTCGTCTGCTTTTTCAGTTTGTAATATACTAACGTCATAAGCAGCTTGCATGTTAAGCCAAAATTCAGCAGTAGTATCAAAAAAATAGGCTAATCTGAGAGCTGTATCGGGAGTCACTGGACTATTTTCAGCAACAATACGTTCTATTCTCGTGCGTGGAACATTTAATGCTTTTGCAAGAGCATAAGCAGAGAGAGCATATTCTTTTAAATATTCCTCTCGTAAAATTTCTCCGGGATGAATAGCAATATAATTTTTCATCTCGACCTCCTACAGATCAATGATAATCTACGATTTCAACTTCATAGGCGCCATTAGAGCGCCATTCAAAACAAATACGAAACTGGTCATTAATACGGATAGAATATTGACCTTTACGCTCTCCTTTCAATGCTTCTAGACGATTTCCCGGAGGACTGCGCAAATCTTTGAGATCAACTGCTTTATCGAGCATAAACAATTTTCTTTGGGCTATACGCACTAGAGTGGTGGGAAAGCCTCTGGGCGGATTGCCTTCTAAAAGATCTTTACACCGCTTATCCGCAAAAGATTCAATCACCAAATCACCTTTATTCGTTCTTTTACGTATCATAACACGATACCAATATAAAGAAAAGGATAAATGTTAAATAACAGGAGCCCTCATGCATCCGAGAGAGACGATAAGGGAAAGCTTTGTTGCATTGATCAAAGCAGCAAAGACGGCAGCTGGTGACAATGTTTTCAATATGCGTGATTTCAACTTCTCCCCTGAGAACACGCCTGCAATTAATATCTCAACACAAAGTGAAACAATTGAAGATGGCTATGATTATGGAGTAAGGCGACGTGTTTTAACGCTAGATGTTGAATGTTATGCGACATGTGAAGATGGAGCACGTTTTGTTGATCAACTAGCATGGGAGGTTGAGGAGATTTTCTACGCTAATCCCAATCTTAACAACACAGTTGAGACATGCCGCCTGCAAAATATTGCTTTTGCCTTTGGTGATAATGGCGCCCTAGCGCTCCATGGTGCGATTTTAACCTTTGAAGTCATTTATGTGACAAATATCCCCAACATGGATGAAGAAGAAGGCGGTGTAACAGCAAGACTCGTTAAACCTTTCTTAAGCTTTGAACCAGAAACAGGCGTGAGAAATAAAGACAAATACCATAAAATTGAAGCTGGACATGTTAGAGCGACGCGATAAAGAAATCACAGATCTAAAGAGACGTGTGGCAAATATGGTTGTGGTGGGGAAGATTAGCCATGTCGATCATAAAAACGCACGCTATCGGGTAAAAAGTGGCAATCTTGTCAGTGACTGGATTCCAGACACACAAGCCCGCGCCGGTAAAACACGCTCTTATGAAGGACGCGATGTTGGAGAGCAAGTGGTTGTTATCGCGTCATCAGGGGATTTATCGCAAGGGGTGATTGTGGGTTCCATTCACACTGATGCTAATCAAGCAGCCGATAAGGGCAGCATTCACCGAACGATATACCCTGATGGAACCCGCCTTGAATATGATGATGAACAAAACACTTATGGAATTCACATCAAATCAGGCGGAAAGTTTATCCTGACAATCGCTGATGGTGTGTCACTAAAAGGTGAAGGTGGCAAACTAGAGCTTACCGCGCCAGATGGCATAAAGATTGTTTCAAAAAGCGATATAAATTTAAATGCAAAAGGCAACATCTCTTTGAAGGCTGGTGGGGGCATTTCACTGAATTCGAATGATAGTCTCTCTCTTCATTCTGGGAATAATGTTTCCATTCATTCAAGTGGACTAAAGCATAACGGCACCAATATTGGAAACAGCCATGTTCATGGTGGTGTTTCCCCTGGTGGCTCGATGACTGGAGGTCCCAATTGAACAGTGGAATGGACCGTACAACAGGAAAGCCATTAACCGGCATTGATCATTTACGCCAATCAATCCTTGATATTTTGTCAACACGGATTGGTTCGCGTGTAATGCGGCGTGATTATGGTTCACGCGTTGCTGAACTCATTGATTCTCCAGTGAATAATGCTTTTTCTGTTGCTCTTTATGCTGCTGTTGCTGAGGCTTTAGACAAGTGGGAACCGCGTTTTAAATTGAAAAAAATTGATTTT
>NZ_JBHILV010000035.1:0-5239 GCF_042193505.1 Bartonella sp. TS25HLJMH | reverse complement strand
TGAAAATCTTCTGTATCGCTTGTTATGTGACCATCCGCACCGCATATCGCCCAGCCTGTCTTGGTCCCTAGATCAAGGCAAAGAATTGTATGAGACATCTAAATCACCAGTACCTACTTCTCATTAATCTTGTGCTTTAAACTCTCAATCTCAGCATCTAATTCCTTAAGAATTTTCTTCTTTTTTATGACGGGTTGAGCAGAAGTATACACTATGTAAATCGGCGCAACTAAAAGTATAAAAACCATCATTGCAATAAAAAACACTGCATTTATTGATATGAATAAGTAGAGTACTAATTCACCTAGATTCATGTTCCCACCCCATTCTTGAAGATATGCATTTTCAAATCGTGTAAAATTTTATGTTTTTTCGAAATGATCTCACGGAGTTTATCGTTCTTTTTGTCTAATATTTCCGAGACAACAAAGGAGATTATAAGTAAATCAAAGATCACAAATGCAATACCCAAAGCTATCGCTGTCACACTCATCTTTTTTCCCTCACTTTCTTTTCTTCTTATGAGGCGGCGTTTTTACTGCACCTTCACGCTGCTTAAGCTCTTGTCTTAGTCTTTCAATTTCCTCGTCACGTGATTGAACATCTGCTTTTAGTGCCATCACTACTTCACTTACATCTCTGAACGCCTTTTCATGTTCTTCAGTCCTTTGTTGTAGTTCTTTTATCGCTCTATCGCGTTCTTTAATTGCAATATTCAGATCACTAGTTCTCTTTGCCACGTCCTTTGAAGATGCACTTCTTGACCACGCGTATTCTTCATCAAGAGTTTTTATGCTGCTTTTTAAAGTCAAGACCTGCTCTTTAAGAACTTTGACTTTGTTGCGATAATAAAATGCAACACGCAACATCGCTCCGCATACAAGCAAAGCTCCCAAAACTACCAAGCCCGCTATTAAAATCTCATTCGAACTCATTCTGATCTCCATTCTTTGCTTTTAGGGCGGTCATCTCGGCCAATCCGTTTTGCCTCGCATTCCATTAAAAAAAGAATGCAACAAGCCGCATGTGCCAAGTGTGATAAATTACTCTCGCCATCCTTATTCTCTCCACCAAACCATGCTAATAAATGACGTAAAGAAGCTCCATACAAACGGCTCCAATTCATGCCATGACGCCAATTGCTTGCACCGTATTTGTTTGCTCCAAGCTCTAAAACTCTACCGATTTCAATCAGTGTCAACGGTGGAATAAGATCAACACGCGGTTTACCAATGTCATTCTTATGTGCTTTAAAAACCATGATTATCCCCCCTTAAGGCTGTTGCGTATTTATATGTGTGCTATGACAGAGCGCGTTGTGATTGCTTGTCTTGAAAAAATGTTTATGAAAAAGTATCCTCCCAACGATTCTAAAAAAGTGGGGGGAGTTATGATGCAAGAATGGGTAGTTGATAAGGTTGTATTTTTATTGCACCGGATAAATGATAGTGCTGTATTTTTGCTGCACTGGATAAGTGATAATCTTACGATTGCTCCTATCATTGCTACGATAGTTACTGGAATGGTGACACTTTTTGTGCAACAACGAAGCTTAAAAAAACAACTTAAAATCTTCCAACGACAAACTATAGCATCAGAAACCCAGACAGCTATTCTATTAGAAGATAAAAAAGCACGGGATTTGGGACCATATTTGAAATTGAAGGCAGTATTCTTCCCACAAAAATATGAAGGCACTTCACGCGTTAGGGTGAAATTGTGCATTAAAAATCTTACTAGAGAAGATATAATGATAAGGAATATACGCATATCGAAAAAAAGTCCCTTTAAGTTTGTTAAAAATGCTTGCCCTTTCGTTAGATGGCCATCTAAAACTTCAGGTGAACACCTCGTCATTAAAAGAACAACTCCAAAACTCATTGCGTTATGTCCCCAAAATATAAAATCAAATGCTTCATCAGAGTTCGCTTTGAATTTTTTTATTATACGTGCTAAATGCTACACTTTTTTAGATTTCATAATTAGCTGCCGTAAGCCTAATTCCCGCAACATTGCAAATTTTACACTTGACCACACTTCGATTGTTAACCCAGAGGAAACATTCACTGTTCATTTTTGGGCCTCATATCCACGCTCAAAAGATACATATGACGAATTTGGCCCTGAATATTCCTTTTTGGCTGATAATCCTCATTTGTGGTTTTTTTGATGCCAAAATTAAAAGCATTCTCCTGCAAAAATAAAATCGATCAATCTCGGTTCTTCTTTTTTGTTGATTAACTCAGTGATTTTATTGTTTAATTCATCAATAACTTTCATCTGTGAAGCTAACTTTAGCCTTTGGCTGTATAGCGTTTCATTTTTTTGCTTAATTAAAGAGGATAGGTTTTCAAGTACTACTTGCTGTTGTTCAATTGACTTATCTCGCTCTGCAAGAGTTGCTTCATGCCATCTCATCCAACTATCAAATTTTGACTTATGCCATTCTTCTCGTTTTTTAAGAATTGTTGTGTGAGTTTCGTGTCGTTTCACAAGATCTTCTACGCTACAGTCACGATATGGTATTTGTATGAATTCTTTCACAAACTTATCTCCATTCTCAATTTTCGTATTACAACCTATTAATCTACAAATCCGTGTGTAGAGTTTCTTCAATATTCCGTTTCTCATGATCTTTCTTCTTTAAGAGTGTGAAGGCTGCTGTTGCTGTTCATTCTTTTCTTCATATTGAGATTGCAACATTTCATTTTGTTCACATGGCTTCATGCAAACAGTGGAACCCTTGACAAAAGAAGGCGTTGCTTTTTCTTGTATTGCAGTAGTAAAATTTTCTTGATACCAATCACTAGGACTTACATAATTATCCGTAATCTTTGCTATTTGCTTTATTATCCTAGGCTGAGGAAATCTCTTCTTATTTATGTAACGCGCTATTGATGTCTGTGTAACACCTATAGAGGCTGCAAACTCAGCGTAAGTAATATTATTCTTCAATAAATATGATTTTAGCTTAAACATTCCCAAATCATACCATAGTGGTATTTTTAGTGCAAGAGATTTTTACCGTATTGGTATTTGAAAGATAAAAATTTTTTTATAGGATAAGAATCATGAATAACTTAAAATTTTTCAGAGAGAAAATGGGCTTAAGCTCTAAAAAGTTAGCTGAATTAGCAGGTACGAGTCAACCACAGATTTTTCGCTTAGAAAATGGTCATCGGAAATTAACAAAAGAATGGGCTATACGTTTAGCACCTCACTTATCCGTTACCCCTAAACAATTGATGTTTTCAGAACAGGAGACAAATAACTTAGATGCACAAATAGAAGATATGCTCGAACATCTAAGTTATGATAACAAAGTTAAACTTCTTGATCTTCTTTCTTCATTTTATCAAGAAAAGAAATAATAAATTTCTTTTTTTCATCCTCTGTTAATTTTTTCCAAAACGCTAATATTTTTTCATCAATCAATAGATTTTTATCCATTATTTCGCCCCTTCCAAATATAAAATAAAAAAATAACCATTTTGGTATTGACTTAATATTACCATAATGGTATAAATATCTCATAAACCACGCACAAACAATTGCCAAGAGGCGTTAGGGAGGAGAAATTATGGATAAGCCAATTCTTATAAATTCTGATGAAATTTTATTAGTTGTCTATAATGATGATGATCAAAACATTGGTCGGTCGGGACCACTGGATGAAAACCAAGTTCTAAAAATTATTGACGAGGCAGATGATGCAATCCAAATCTTTCGCATCAATCCTTCTGAAAAGAACTGTGAAGACATTTCTGAAGAGATCGCAGAAGCATATGTAAAAGAAAATATCGAACGTCTCGATGAAGATAGTGAGGTTCATTACTTTATACAAGAAAGTGATGTTTACAATAGACTTTTAGACGAGATCGCAGACGAAAAATATAATGATGCAATGTACGGTACTTACGAACAACAACACCGTTTGCGTCCTTGTGATGTGCTTTAAATTCTGAGGGCGCATTTAAAAGCGCCCCCTTTTTTCCATCAATAATTGATTAGAGTAAACTTATGAACACACATGATAATCATATTCATAGTGAAGGATATCTCATACCTGAAAACGAGGTAGACAACAAAATTGGTTATGCCAAAATGGTCAAAGCCCATGTAATGCATAGGCACTTACATTTGAAACAAGATTTTTCCACTTGGTTTAACGATTGTGTTGAAAAGTTTGATCTAAAAGAAGGTGTGGATTTTGTTTTTACAAAACAAGAATGGAACAGACAGAAGATTTGTCCAAAATCTGAAATAGAAACAGATAAAACCGATAATCATTATTTCAAAATTCACGCAGCAAGGAAAATTGCTCAAGCAGAACGTCATAGAAACTATGGCAGAATATTATATCAAACCTTGTGTTTTTCTTAATTAAGGGGGTGATGATGCGAAACTTTATTACAATATCTGAAAACAATTTTCAAAACACAACAGTTCCAACCATGTCTAGTCGTGAAATTGCAGAGTTATGTGGTAAGCAACATGCGCATGTTATGCGTGATATTCGTAAAGTATTTAGCGAACTTAAAATCGACCTGAGTAATTTTGCTGGATTATATAAAGATACAAAAGGTGAAAGTCGTTCCTGTTACCATCTACCAAAACGTGAAGCTCTTATTGTCATTTTAGGTTACAACACTGTATTACGCGCAAAAATTATAGATTATTGGAAAAAATTAGAAGAACAAGCAGCTAATCCTCAAATCGATTTTTCAAGCCCTGAAGCAATGACAGCTATCATAATGCATCTTAAAAATAAAATTAAACAGACTGCATAGGAGTTCATCATGAACACTCTTATAGAGATTAAAGAACAAATCATTGATCAGGAAATAGTTCAGACAGTAAATGCACGTGATCTGCATGCATTCTTAGAGGCAAAACGTGACTTTTCAAATTGGATTAAGGACCGTATTACCAGATACAATTTTATAGAAGGACAAGATTTTATAAAAACACAAGATTTGCGGTCGCCAAATTTGGCGAGCGCAAAATCTAGGGCTGTTATCGCGATTAACTACTATCTCACACTCGATAGAGCCAAAGAACTTTCTATGCTTGAGAACAATCAGAAAGGGAGAGAAGCCCGTTTATACTTTATCGAATGTGAAAAGCGTGTAAAGCAAGTAGTAACACCACAAATCGACTATTCAAGTCCAAAGGCTATGATTGGCTTTTTGAATTACCTACAAGGTCAAATAGATCAAAAAGACACCATCATTGAAGA
>NZ_JBHILV010000034.1:0-6043 GCF_042193505.1 Bartonella sp. TS25HLJMH | reverse complement strand
CTTGACCACAATAAAGGGGTATGTGCGCATTAATCCCATAACCGCTTCACCATGCTTTGGGAATTAGACAACACAAACTCAGGCAGAATAACCGTTAAGCCTCGCGGTAAAAGCACACCATATTTGGCAATCTCTGGATTGGCTTCTAGTGTGGCTTCTAAATAACCGTTTAGTGCCCCAACTTGGATGCGGTCTCTGAACACTGCCATGGCATGGTGAAAGCAGAGGAGATCGAGACTCATATCCTCTAGCTCTACAACAACATGCTTTTCTGGTATCTTCATAGAGTTTGTCCCACCTGGTATTGACCTTGCGGTTTTCCGCCGCCAAAAAAGGGCAAGAGCGTAATGGAATAGCGAATACGCTGCGATTGCCCCGAGCGACTGATATAGTCGTGGTCTTTATTGATCGTGGTGATTACTACGGGACCATGGAGAAGGACACTATAGGTCGTATCATTGATCCAACGAAGCATCTGGACTGGCTTTGCTCTTCGAATGGTTTGGGCGATGGCATCAATGGCTACACGGTCACCAAATTCTTCTGGAAACCAAACGCCATGAATGGTTTTTGCATCATTGCCATAGCCGGTAAATTGCAAACTGGGGAACCTGCCAAAACGCTCCATACAAACCCATGAGGCAGAAAACTCTTCTTCAAAGGATTGGAAATTCAGCCAGTCCACATAAAATTGATGCGGACCTAACATCATCAAAGGATCTCTCATAGCTTCCCTCCCCTCATTCTGTCCCGCCATGCAGCGCATTAGCGCGTGCCCGTTGAATGGCGTGGGCAACCGCACGACCAGTGGCCACAGGATCACGGGCCCCATTGACATGCACTGTGACATTTTGATTGTGGGTGGTGGTGGAGCGCTCTTTCTCTCTTTGTTCTCTCACAGAGTAATTTGCATGCCCCGCCCCCGCAAATTGTGCTATGGGCTGAATGGCTGTTTTCCCCCCCAAAAAACTTGGCAAAAACTCTCTTACATCAATGGAACCAATCCACCCCTTAATGCGGCTAGGCAAAGATTTACAATAATCCATCAATTGTGAGATAGACGACATAAAACCATCGACAATCCAATTGGCCAAGTCCTCCCCTGCTTGTTCCATACCGGCCTTGGCATCCGCAGAGAGCTTTTCGCGGGCAAAAAAACTCTTTCTAAACTGAAACTTCTTAAAATCCTCTTTTTACACTTCTCTCCAAGCAAAGATAAAACTGTCAAGACATGTGAGTATCATCTAAGAGTAATTGCGTGAAACCATAACCACTATAAACAGACACCAATATTTGTATCGTATTGTATCTATTTACTTACGTATAAAAGAAGAAGATAAAATTGTAATAAAATTAAAAGTTCATACGTTTAATTAAAAGAAATTGTACAGCATCATAAAACATCAATTGTTTGAAGATTATAAGTAAAAAATTTATCAAAACAAAAAGCTTTCTTGGTAATTCTGGATACTTCCTCGACACACTCCTCTTCTTTTCAAAGATGAAAGCCTAAAAAGAAAAAATAAAATAACAAACCATTATTCCGCTTTGTATTAAAGCTCTGTTCACATTAAACCATTGCACTTATAGCGCTTAACCTGATATTTTAGCATTTTTGAAAAAAATGTCTGATTTTTTATTTTATTTTTAAGTGACAGTTAGACACTCTCATTGCTCTTCAAATCCGCGCATATAATACGTTTTTCCCTTATCCTTAAAAACAAAGAAAAAAACTATTATAACTGACTGCAACTTGCGGAAAATTGGGTGTCTTTCCCTATAACACCAAGATCTTTAATTAAAAGCGGTTTTCCTATTTCTCCATTATAGGCTTTAACGCGAATGGTCTTTCCCTTCACATCTATGAGGTAATAATCTCCATTAAAAAGCGCACCAGCTGTATAGATAGGGATATTTTCAAAAACCTTATCATTTTTCGCACGGCAATAAGACTGATAATGCGTGTGACCCACGAAGATCGCTTTAACATTATGAGAAGTAATAATTGACTTAAAAACCGACAAATCTTTAGCATTCTTTTTACGAATAAAAAAGGATTCACCATCAATGGAAGCAGCACGAGCATCATGAAAATTAATGATTGTTACTTTACCTCTTGCATCAGCAGCAACTAAATCGTTCTTAAGCCAATCCAAAGATTTACTGATTTGCACCTCCACAGACTGTCCAATCAAACGAACCGTATAGCTCGGGTAATTATGAAGCTGCACATAGTGAACATCTCCATAATCCCAAGAATAACTCAAACTCCCCCTTATCGAGCGAACATTTCCACCCGAAATGGGAACCAACTTTTCAGTAACATCTGCATTGAAATGCGATAATTGACTACGGTATTTTTTGATTTCCGATACCATTCTTAAAACTGCATTTATAGCACAGGCATCTTTGTAAAAATTGAATTCTTGAGGATCTGTACAATTACCAACATTATTGGCATAATCGTGATTCCCTAGCCCTTCATAAACAGGAGACCCAAGATTTTTATACACCTTTGTATAATCGTCATAGTTTTTTTGTTGTCCAAACTCCGTCAAATCACCATTGACAATATGGAACGCGGCCTTGTGCGCTTTTATCACATCAGCAACCTGCTCATTTATCTTTAACCATGGCTCTCTGTTTGATATTCCATTGGCATCACCAGAGTTTAAACGCCACGGTTGCGGATCAGCCATGATGATAGCAGTATAATTTTTTGCAAGAGACTTTTCTTTCATAGACCAATCCATGAATGCATCATTATAAAGCCTCTCGTCTTTTTTTAATTTTTCAGAATCAAGATTAAAACAACCAGAGAGAGTAAAAGCAATCACAGCGATTACCAATTCAACTTTATATCTCATAAACACATCACCATAAAAACGTTACGTATTTTATTTATAAAAATTCCTCAGAAGCAATTTTTTTTAGATTTTCTTGTCAAAAGTGTGTCAAAAATTCAAAATACTGAAAGCAATAATCCTTCAATGAAAGTGCACTTTGATGATATAGAAGCACTTTTGGTTTGAAGCCTTCAACTTGGAACACTTTTTAATTGATTGAGATTTATGAGCTTGGACTCTGGCTCTTTCAAATGCCATCGATACATCAACATCTACAAAAACTAGTTATTTATCAAATAACTTAGCAAATGTTCGTATACTATTAAAATATCCCCCACAGAAGAAAAAATGTGTTCTGTATGCTAGAGTCGTCAACTCCTTTGGATATCAAGATCAAATACATTAGAATCTTATGATAAATAAGGTAGAAATAATCAAAAGTTCTAGAAACAGTGTTTAAGTATTACAGTCATAACTCACTTTGATAAAATATAAAACTGCAGAAGTATCATAAAAAAACATTATTATTACTTTATAAAAAAATATAAAATATGTAAGTATTATAATAATATTTAAATTTATATAATATATATTTTACATTAAATTTAATTATATAATATAAACAATTATAAGAACATTGTGTATTAAATATAAATTCATATAATGTTAATATCAGTTAATCTTTAATTTTGACAAGAAACCAAAAATATCTTACAAAACTAAAGACAGTTATCGAAATTAATAACAACTATCCATTTTCACTTCTTCTTATGAAGTTTTCGGGGGAATGAATATTTTGGGGCTCTCATAAGGAGAATATTGGTGTATAAAACATCCCTTTTATCATGCACGGCTGCAGCCGCTATCATCCTGTTCAACATCCAGTTCAGTGTACATGCTGAAACCCTCGAAGTTTCTGATGGAAAAACAGTACCAGTATCCGATAAAACCTATGAAACTATTCACGCAAAAGATGGCGGAAAAATCATTGGAAAACATTTAACCATTGTTACGAATAAAGATATAAACCAAGACACGAACAAAACCGTCTATGCTGTAACAGCAGAAGGTGCTAACAGTGCAATTGAGTTACTGGAGGGCACAACCATTAAAGGCACTGGTTCTGGTATTTTCTTAGGCCTTGAAGCCAAAGACGGTGCTACACTTCAAATGACTAAGGGAACAATTACATATTCTGGAACGGGTGCCTCCTCATCTGGCATTTTATCTAGCACTGGTGCTTCCTTTTCTGACAGTAAGAGTAAAAAAAACAAGCTGGAAGATGTGGTAATATCGAGTGAAAACGATAACCTTTTACTACCCTTAGGAATAAGTGCTAAAAACAGCACAGTAACCTTGAACAATGTAACCGTTACTCAAGCACTAATAGGCATATTTGCAGAGGATCACTCAACAATAACAGTGTCTGGAGGATCACTCGATGGGGACACTGATGGCGTATATGCTGGGAACGGCAGCACCATTACTTTAAACAACAATGTTACAGTCGCATCATCTAAGAGTAATGCACTCCATGCAGATGGTATAGAATCCAAGATCACAATGAAAGGAGGAGCTGTCATAGGAGGAAGTTTGAATGGACATGGAGGCGCATTATTTACAGAAAATGGTGGACGTATTGAAATTACGGATGTTACTCTAACAACCAATAACTTCGGAAACGGTGCAAATGCCAATGGCTTTGGAAGCATAATTGAATTAAAAGGCAAAACAAGCATTGAAAAAGTTAGAAACGGACTGAGAGCAGAAAAAGGTGGTAAAATCACCAGCGAAGATTTAACAATAACTGCTTATGAAAACCAAGAATACAGTATTTCTGGTATAATAGCCATTGATCCCAATAGTGAAATTCAATTAAAGGGTCATACAACTATTGAAAAAGTTTCGTACGGTCTTGGAGCCTATAATGGTGGTAAAATTACCAGTGGAGATTTAACAATAGTCGGTGGTAAAGTAATTGATCAAGACCCCGATGAAGCACGATCTGGTGTATGGACGGGGGACTCTGGTAGTGAAATTCAGTTAACGGGCAAAACAACCATTCAAAATTTTTATGAAGGTCTTTACGCTGATAGTGGAAGTAAAATCATTAGCGGAGATTTAACAATAATCGGTGGTGAGTCCGAAGAAGCAACCGTTGGTGTAAGCACTTGGGAGGCCGGTAGTATAGTTGAATTAAATGGCAAAACAACCATTCAAAATGTTGATATTGGTCTCGCTACTGGTGAAGATGGCACAACTAAGATGGTTAATGGCGCTATTGATACTAATTCTAAAGGTCTAGATCCCCAATCCGACACTCCTCAGAATGGGAAGAAAAATAAAATAGAAGCAAAAAAAGCTGCACTGGTTGTAATAAATGGCGGACATATTGATCTGAAAGATGTTTCTGCCACAGCAGAAGTTGCCGGTTTACAATTCGCAACTTTCTCTGACAACAATCCAAATGGCTCGCATGATCCACAAAGGTATCATAGCAATGAGATCAATCTTACCAATGCAGAGCTTCATACTGAAAATGGTACAGGAATTTTTGTTGGAACTGTTATTGAAAAAAGCATCGAAGATGCGGCAGCCCCATCAATCGGCACAGTCAATCTTAAAAAATCAGAAGTCCATGCTGACGTATTATTAGGAGATGGTATTTTTTGGGACAAAATGTCATGGAACGATAAAGATTTGTGGGATGGTAAAGAGGTTAAAGCGATCTCCAACGGCACCTTCACATTAAACGCTGATCAGTCTACTCTAGAAGGCAGAGCGAATATTGCTAAAGACAGAACGGTACGCTTTAATTTGCAAAACAATACACAATGGATTGTAAAAACCAGCGCAAACGAAAAAGATGGTGATGGCAATCTGCTTGATATTGCTGAAAGGTCTCGTTCTGATGTTTCTGTTCTTAATCTCAACAACAGCGCCATTATCTTTAATGAACCAACAGAAGAGCATTATCACACACTACATATAGGATCTGGTAAACCAGACACGCAAGCGGTCTACAACGCCTCTGGTGATGCAAAGATTTACTTCAACATTGCTTGGAATGATGGTGTTGCAAGTGCCGATCAAAAAACCGATAGGCTTCTCATTCACGGTGATGTCTCAGGCAACACAACAGTTTATATCAAAAGCGATTCAGGAGATGAAAGTAGTGTAGTAAATGCTGCTGATCC
>NZ_JBHILV010000033.1:0-6271 GCF_042193505.1 Bartonella sp. TS25HLJMH | reverse complement strand
AATGACAATAGAAGTTACTTTTCCATCTTTCAGGATTGCTTCTGCTTCTCCACTGCCTTCGATTTTAACAGTTGCTTTGGTGTAACCGCTGCCTTGGTTCGTCACATCAATCTTGCTAAGACTTATAGGGCGTTGATGCGTAAAGCTTGGAGCAATGAGAATGCGTGGTGTTTGTCCCACAATGGACCCCGCTCCAATCAAAGCATGGACGCCTTCATAAGCACCATTTGCGTTTACACCACCCAGAATATTGGTGAGTGTTGCATTTTCATTGTCACCTTCGTTCACGCGCACGACGATAACAATGGCTCCCACTTGCTTGAAAATAAGATCAAGGGCATTGGGTAGGGTGCCTTGACGCTTACCCGTTTTATCCAGTTTAGCTGCTTGTGAAAGAGAACCCGTTACCAAAACGGGTGTGTTAAGGGGAAATGCTCGGTCATCGGCATCGGGTGCTGTGCCAACAATTCCGATAACTGCCGATTGTACCGCGCGAAGGGGGCGGGTGCCGTCGTCAACCTCGACAACTTCAACACCGTGTAAAAAACCTGTTGCCATACTTTATACTCCTTTAAATGAGGGGTGAATGAAAATGAATGGGAAAAATGAGAGGTAAAGAGCCGCTTTTGAAAACGACTATTGCTGTCACAACCTTTTTGAAAATTGCTGAAGGTGTAGGAAACAATCATGCTACAATTATCAAACTTGTGCGTAATAATCACAAAGATTTTGAAGAGTTTGGAAGGGTTGGATTTGAAATCGCACCCTTTAAAACAGCAAATCATAAGGATTTTGGTTCACTCGCATTTCAAATGCGAGTGAATAGCAAAGGGTCGCATTTGAAATGCTACCCTTTGGAATAGCAGTATGTGAAATAATTTTTTAAAAGCATATTGACACTAATAAACCCTCATGTTATTCGAATCACAAGTGCTAGAAACACTAAACCATTAGCGGATAGGTCACGTAAGATCTCTCTCATGCATTTAAATACTGATTGTCTTTTATGCTATTATTGGCATATAACGATTTTGTCGGGTGTAGCTATGCTATACAATACCTTCTCACGAGGGGAAGGCATAGCGACGGACTAATGGCCGTGTTTCTAACGCCCGGCACCCTTTGGGGTGTCAATAGAGACATTAAAACCATTAGGAGTTCATCATGAACAATTTAGTGACAATCAACAATGCTGGTATTGCTGTTACAACTTCTTTAAAAATTGCAGAGGGTGTGGGTAATACGCATAAAACAGTTATACAGTTAGTACGCAATAATCGTAAGGATTTTGAAGAGTTTGGTTCACTTGGATTTGAAATCCAATTGAGTAAAAGAGACGGTAAAGGTGGTCAAAAGAGAGAAGTTGCTATCCTCAATGAACCACAAGCCACTCTACTCATGACCTATATGCGTAACAATGATACGGTGCGTGCATTCAAAAAAGCACTCGTTAAAGCTTTCTATGATTTAAAAAACCAGTTAATTGATAATGACCGTGATACACGCTTTGATTTTCCAAGCAACTGGGATGAAATGGGACCTACTGAAAAAGCTGTTTACATTTATGGACCGCTTCACATGCATCTTGTAAAAGCCTTCACATTAGCAGAAGAGAGTAAACATTATAAAACGCTTGTTGAAGAAGCTAAGCGGGTTTTAGCAAATCCGATTGCAAAAGTAGCTTAGACCTACAACATAATTTTATCTCCTCGTCTTTTAGGCGGGGAGGTGGTTAATGCCGTAAAATATCTTTACATAATACATATTGTACGTATAATACGTATTATACATTAAAGATAGGATGTGCATATGAAAAAATATAGTTTTACAGATGTAAACCGCGGGGCAGGCGATATTTTAGACGAGGCTATGTCTACACCTGTAGCTTTGACAAAGCGAGGGCGTGAAAAAATCATTATGCTTCCTGTCGATTTATATAATAAATTAGTAAAATCTCGTTCTGGTGCACAATCTTTTGTTTATGCAGATGCACCGCAAAATATATTAGACGACTTAGATCGTGGTTTAGATGACATTTTGAATAGTGATGAACATGTTTAAAGCAGGGGATGTTGTTCAATATTATTATTTATCCGGTATTTCATAAAACATCGTCTCTTCAGAGTGAGGAAGAGATCAAACAGCGTGAAGTGTTGGAACTTTGCTAACATTTGTTTCACGTTCCGCATGCCACGCATCATAATTGGCTTGCATACGTAACCATATAGCAGCTCCATCACCAAACATTTTGCCAAGACAAGCAGAAATAGCAGGAGAAACAGGCTTTTTTGCGTTCAGAATATCGTAGAGATGTTGGCGTGATATACCAAGCATCTGCGCAATTTCTGATTTTGTTTTGCCTGTTTCAGGAATAATTTCTGCTAAAACTTCTCCTGGATGAGTAGGACAACGGTTTTTATCTCTTTGTGCGGGAATGTCATTCATAACTGTATCCTTAGTGATATTGTTCAAGATCAACACGGTAAGCATTACATGAGTCAAATTCAAAGGTAATACACCATGGTCCGTTAACGTGGACAGTGTAACGAGTGGGTGAATATCCAATCAAAGAATGAAAATTGAATCCTGGAAGATTCATATCTTCTGGTCTTTCAGAAATATCTAAACGATCAAGACGAACCATGATACGTTTTACAAGTTTCTTATCAATCTTGGATGAATTTCCCGTTTTGAATAATTCTGCCAATGTTTTGCTTTTAAACGTTTTAATCATTCTTTTATATAGCGTAGAATACTGTTAACGTCAACAAATAGCTTACATTGTAAGTGCTAAAATGGAAAAAACAGTAACATCCCATTAGAAAGCCTTATCGTCTAGACTTGTTTTTCTTTTCTCCACCTCATGCGTAAAGAGAAGAATAGGCGCATGGAGGGGATAAATTTGCACGTTAACATCAAGGATTTTACGACCATACCGACGGCTGTCTGATCAAATATTGCTAAAAACTTAGATCCCTTGCCATTCTTAATAAAGTGAATACGAAATTTAAATTCTATTGTCATCTTGCTCTCCAAATTAATGAAGAGACCATAACAATCATCTACACTCTCTCATAAGACTGACACTGTCAGTCAAAAAGGACTTTAAAGAAAGAAAATCATACAAGCCTTATCGCCTAAACTTGATTAGCTTTCTCTTGTAGTTCTTCTATGGGCTCTACGGGTGCGTCTGTTTCTGTCATTTCAGTAGATGAGAGCTGTTTTGTGCTTTCCTCAACAACGGGAGGAGAGAAGACTCCGTCCTTATAAGTCCAGCCGATCTGCGCTTCACTTGAGGCGATTGCCTCACCATCAAAGCCGTGAACATAATCTTCTGAGGCGACAATAATATTGGTTACCACACCATTTTCAACAACTGCATATTCCATGAAGTGCTCCTAGATAAAAAATTTCAACAAGATAGCGCCGTCGCCACCGTCGCCGCCTTCGTCACCGTTCTTTCCGCGGAAATAGCCGCCGCCACCACCAGCTTTATTGTTGCCACTATCTCCACCATTTCCACCTTTTCCACTGGCACCTCCTTTCCCGTCTACATCTCCACTGCTCCCTCCTCCTCCTCCAAAAATAGAACTTCCACCATATCCGCCAGCCCCTGCTTTTTTTCCATAAGAGCCACCACCACCACCATTAAAACGAGAATCACTTCCATTTGAACTAGGGCTATTAGAGTAGTAACTGCCACCACTCCCCCCACTGAATCTATCTCCTGCACTACCACCATTGCCAAGGCTACTAAAACTGCCAGCACCACCACCACCTGCGGTAAGCAGTCCTTTAATAATTGTTTTTCCACCATCTCCCCCTTTTCCTCCTCGACCAATTTGGACATTTTGGCAGTTTTTAAGCTGAGCTCCTTTGATTTGAATGCGTGCACAGCCGCCGCCACCACCTCCGCCGCCCGTACTCCCTCCACCACTTCCACCACCACCCCACGCCCATATTTCAATATCGGTGTCGTCTGTACCCCCTTCAGGAAACGGAATAGTGCCACTTTGTGTTATGAGGATTTCAAGGGGGTAAGCATGGTGCGTTTCGTTAGTTTCGCAATCTCACTGCGTATTTCTTCAAGAGCAACAGCAGCTTCATCTTTTGTATAAATCGCATTGCCATCAACAGTTGCTGGTCCTTTAAGCAAGCTACCACTCGCACTTAAGTTTGTGACCACTTCACCATTATGGGTGAGATTAAACGACGAATTACCTAACAGTTCTAAGCCACCACTCATAGTGACTTTGCTGGTAAATTTATTATAACTTCGCCATTCATTTGGGCTGGCTAGGCGACCATAGGCTGTGAGGTCTTCATTAAGCTTGGCTCTAAATTTATCAAGCCCCACGATATCTTCGGTTTTATGTTGATGCGTTCCTAACAGGGAGATAGCACTGCCAAAGGTAAAATGATTGTTGCTTGCTTTATAGAGAACATAATTATTTGCGGCATCTTTTGCGCCTTCGATATCGCTTAAATCAGTAAATGAGAAGGTTTTATCCGCTGCCATCTTGCCCTTCAGGGCTGCTTCAAGATCTGCAACATCACTTATGCTATGGGTGTGTTTTGCAGGCGCTTTTCCCTCTATCTTTTCCTCAACATCCGCAATGGCTTGATCAATTTTGGTCAAGTTTTCCCGCAAGATTGGGAATTCAGAACTGATAAAGCGACCTTCTTTAGGCAATTCCATGTCGAGTTTTTTGGTTTTTGTCATCTCTGTTTTCCCCTCATAATATGCCGGCGCCAAAATCACACACCATGGACCGTGCAGCAGGTCCACCGGTAAGCGTGAGTTTCAAGCGCGCTTGTTTGGCTGTTTTATCACCACTGATAAATTTGCGCTCTGTCCAAAGGGGCTCGGATAACTGCTCTGTTTCGTCGAGTTTCAAAGGAACAAACGCCCCATCATCCAGTTGCATCTCCAGTGAAAAGGTTGCACCGCCTGGTAAAAAGGTTTTGATATAGCTGGTCAACCTTGCCTTTTCCCCAAAGGTAAAAGCACGGGTGACATAAGTGGCTGTTTTATGAATCTTCCCCGCAATCAATTGAACAGGAGCAAACAAAATAGGTGAGAGCTTCTCTGTCCCTTTGAGAATGGCGCGAAGCTTTACCTTTTCACTGATATATTCAGTAAGGCTTAGCAATTGAAAGGGAAGGAGTTGATAAACCGTGCCATTGTTTCTTTCAATTTCAAAGATGACAGAACACTCACTTGAAGGCAATTCAATGGCTGCGCGTATTTGCAAATCAGAGCAGTCTACAAGGTCAAAAGTGCCAAGATCAATGGTTTTTTCTGTTTGTGTGTAGCGTGCCGCCAACACCCGAAAGGCTAAAGCCTCATCTTGATGAGCGGTCCAGCTCCTAGCATTGACAGAAGAAAAGCGTGGTCCCGTTACATAAGGGTGACTCGAGACGTATCTCTGGTGTTCTGCATCAAAATCCCCAAGCTTTGCTAAAGAGACAGAATGATCAGCATCATCGGTTTTAATGACAAAAGCCGTTAAACGGTCATCCATCACAAGGAGTGGTACATCATAGCGTGCCTCTGCCCATCCTGCCTTTGCGCCCTTCATAGAATAAAAGCTTTGCGCTTGAATATCGGCGGTCGGATAGCCATTTTCTGTGGTGACCAAATCAATCACCAGATCATGGTTCTGATTGCCGATTTTGCAAAGATGAAAGTCAATACCGGTGATTTGCCGTGTTTCATCGGGGGTAAAGACCTGCGCTTGTGGGTCTACTTGCGTCCATATCTTCACCGTGGTGGTGCGCCGCATCACTTTCACATCAATCACGCCTTGCCCTGTAAAAAGCCCCGTTGCAATGGTTCCACCTTTTCCCCGTGCCACAACATTTTTTGTGCCAGCAGGAATGTTTTGTGGAATCTTAAAAGTGCCCTCAAGGGTGCCATAGGAATTGGCAAAAAGGTAATTATTCGGCAAGACATTCACACCATCAAAGGTAAGGCTCTCTAATTGCTCTCCTTTGCCAAAACCTTCAATTTTAAAGTGAAGGGTAATTTGTCTTAAAAAGTCGATTTGCTCTTGGGTTGCACTCACCAAATTATCACTGATTTCTGTTTTACGAATGCTTCTCCCACGGTTCCTGCCCATGATGATTTGATTGGTCACGCTTGAGAGCCAATCGGTGCGCTGTTCGTGCCAAAAGTCTGTTGCGGGTTCAAGGGTTACTGTACCAGGCAAGGTCGCAAAATTTTGATAAGGATTGATTTTTTCGCAAGCCGTTGTCAACTCTTGCGCAA
>NZ_JBHILV010000032.1:0-8580 GCF_042193505.1 Bartonella sp. TS25HLJMH | reverse complement strand
TACGGATGATCAAGTCAATAGTTTTGTCAATAATGGCGTTAACGAGGCGAAATCCTATACGGATATGAAGTTTGAGACGTTAAATTATGCTATTGAGGATGTTCGCAAGGAAGCAAGACAAGCAGCAGCGATTGGTTTAGCGGTGTCCAACTTACGTTACAATGATGCACCAGGAAAGTTAAGTGTTGCACTTGGTAGTGGTATATGGCTCAATCAGGCTGCATTTGCTATTGGGGCTGGTTATACATCTGAAGATGGAAATACTCGCTCTAGTCTATCTGTGACAAATGCCGGAGGGCGCTGGGGTGTAGGTGTGGGATTAAGCTTAACTCTCAATTAATAAAATTCACTACTATTATTTTCAAAAACGCTCCTGTCTATACAAGACAGGAGGGAAAAGGATTACACGATTAAAAGAACGGTTCCCACAAATAATAATGCCAGCATTAATATTGAAAATAAAACAGAGAAAAGGAGTGAAGAGTAGCGTATTTTACGCAAATTTGACAGGAGTCGTGGAGGGGGCTGGTTGGTTGTTACATGACAGTGAGCAGCAGATTAAGACAGTTTTTGATGATGCTAAAAAGTATACGGATGATCAAGTCAATACTATAGTTAATAATGCTGTTAACGAGGCGAAATCGTATACGGATATGAAGTTTGAAACGTTGAGTTATGCCATTGAAGATGTTTGAAAAGAAGCAAGACAAGCAGCGGCTGTTGGTTTGGCAGTGGTAGGTTTACGTTACAACGATACACTAGGGAAGTTGAGTGTTTCATTTGGTACGGGTTTTATGGCGCAGTAAATCCGCATTTTCCTTTGGTGCTGGTTATACATCAGAGAACGAATTCATTCATTCTAACCGATCTGTCACGAGTGCAAGGAGCCACTGGGGGTAAGTACAGGAGTAAACTCACCGCTGAATTAATAATAAAAAAAATTCATTTACTCTTGTCTCATCAGACGAGGGTAAAAATTTTATAAAGAGGTGATATTTTACACAGAAATTCATAGAGTAGTATACTTATAAAGTTTTATAACAATGTATTCTGTAGTAATAATCTTGTGGGACAGATTTTAGTTACAGCGAAGCATTCTAACAAAAAAATTTACAAATGCAGAGTAATGTCTTCATATAAATTAATAGAGCGCGCAATCGCACAATATTTTAAAACTGCACGGTTTATAATTTTATAATAGAAATATCCATTGGGGGTATGCTTGAAGAAATAATAAAAAATCTCATTTTTTATTATTTCTTTGTATGCAGAAGTTAGAATGATTAAGCAAGACTCACTTTGATCAAAACAGGGGTATTAAAAGCATAACAATACACCAGCACTTTCATAAAAGCCCAAAGTGTAAACAACGAGGCTATGAATTCAGAACTATTTCATGAATCAGAAAGACGCGTTATGTAAAAAATAATTAATTCATTTTTTTCCTTGCTATTTTTTTTATAGTCTGTAAGAATACGATAGATTATTTAAAAGGTACTAAGAATCTTTGAATCTTTTCGCAAAGCGGGGTGCGGTAAACCATGAAAAAATCACACAATCACTATCATTTTATTTCAAAAAGCTTTGAGAGGTATAAATCCAAAGCTCAAGGGTGCCTCGCCTATTTTCATAACAAAAGCGCAATAGCCCTACAAAAAACGCTCTAAGCCACTCATCAAACAACCTAACCCTTCTCCGCGATAAATATCCTTTATTGCCTCTTCAACACACAACACCTAATAATAGTACGCAAACATGTCTCATTTATACTTCTTTTACCTTTCTTCACCTTTAAATTTAAAGGCTTTGCTAAAAAAAGAAAATCCTCCGTAAAAGGGGGAAATAAAAATCTTATTAATTGGGCTATCAATCAACGTCGACCACAATCTCATTGAGATCTTAGATAGTCCTCTTCCTTATTATGACAACCCTAATCTTTTATAAAACAAGAAAAAAACAAACTCCGGAGCCTAATAGCACCGGAATATGTCTTTTTAATGTTTTTAATATTTTTCTTACTTGGAGAATTTATTATGAAAAAAACATATACCACACCACACACGCTAGCAGTGAGTAATTTAAAAAGTTCTTGCTCGCCTTATCGATTACCTTTTATTAAAACGCTTTCATTGGTTTCAGTGGCTGTCTTTTTATCAAATGCTTCTCCTGTTTCTGCTTGTGATCTGTGGGGTAATGTAGCAACGTATTTTGGTGGTGGTGCAGATATACGTAAAAGTATTGCGCCAACCTATGTAATTGACGGTAACGTGTATAGAGATGTTGGCTCTGCGTTTTGGGGAGTAGATAATGCATTCAGAGGTGTAAAGGATGAATTCAACGGTGTAAAAAATGAATTCACAAATTTTAAACTTAATATAGGAAATACTATTAAGTATGAGGTTGGAAACGCTGTTGATAATGCATTTGCAGGTTGGGGAAATGTTTGGGGGTTATATCAGAAGGAAATTAATAATAAAATTGATAAAATCTTGTCTGATATGATTGTTAAGCAAGATTCTGCAGGGACTATTACAATTGGTGCGAACAAAAGGGGTTATATAGTAGACGTTGCAAATAATTCTCATGAGGATCGGTTTATTACTGGTGTTCGTGGTGGTTCTGTTACCGCAACATCGAATTACGCAGTCAATGGTTCCCAGCTTTATAAATTGGGTGCTGGGTTTGCGAAGTCTTTTGGTGGTGGTGCTAGCTATAAAGATGGGAACTGGAGTGCTCCTACTTTTACAGTTAATGTCTTTGATAAGAATGGTAAGGGGACTCAGAAAAAATATAATAATGTCGCAGATGCCTTTACTGGCGTAAGTAATTCTGTCACGAATCTTGATAAAAAGATTGAAAATGTAGTCACTAATGCGACAGGGAATAGTCTTGTTAAGCAAAATGATAAAGGGCTTATTACAATTGGTGGAAAAGTAAGTGGAACTAAAGTAAGCATTGCAAACGTTGATAATGCGGCACGGACTCTTTCCGGTGTTAAGGCTGGTTCGATTACAGCAGCATCCACTGATGCGATAAATGGTTCTCAACTTTATTCCATGAGCAATGTCGTTGCGAGATATTTTAGTGGAGATGCTGGATATGGTGAAGATGGAAGCTGGAATGCTCCTACTTTTACAGTTAAAGTCTTTGATGAGAATGGTAATGGAGCTGAAACGCAATATGGAAATGTTGCGGAGGCACTTTCTGGTGTAAATAGTTCTTTTACAAATCTTGATAAAAAGATTGAAAATATAGTCATTAATGGGACAGGCGATAGTTTTATTAAGCAAAATAGCGCTGGGCTTATTACCATTGGGGGAAGCAAAAGTGGCGATAGAATAGACATTGGAAACAATGTTAATGTCCCACGAATTCTCTCTGGCGTTAAGGGTGGTGCATTTACGAAAAACTCGACTGAAGCAGTAAATGGTGGCCAGCTTTATTATATGTCTCAGGCATTTGCAAATTATTTTGGCGGTGGTGCTGGATATAATGAAGAGGGGAAATGGTCTGGTCCTACTTTTACAGTTAAAGTCTTTGATAAGGATGGTAATGAGAGTGAGAAAAAATATAATAATGTCGCGGATGCATTTTCTGGCGTAAATAGTGCTTTCACAGTTTTGAATAATCAGATTATTGATATAAAAAATAACTCTGGTATTGATGAAAAAAGTCGTAATTCTGAAGATGGTGATTTGAATGATATTATTTCAGAAGGCTTTCCTTTTATGAGAAGCTTATCTGTGGAAACCTTACCTCGTGCTCTAGGTGACTTGAAGGATGCAACTACGGTAACTGTTGCGGCTAAATCACCATTAAAACAAATAAGTTTTATGAATAGTGAAGGTGAAAGCCGGCGTCTTTTTGATATTGCTGCTGGTGAGATTTCAGCAACGTCGACTGATGCTGTAACTGGTTCTCAGCTCTATTCGATGAACAACCAGATTGCTACTTACTTCGGTGGTGGTTCTGGTTATAAAAATGGAAATTGGATATCTCCTACTTTCACAATTAAAGCCTTTGATGAGAATGGTAATGAGACTGAGAACACGTATACGAGTGTTGCGGATGCATTTGCCGGCGTGAATAGTGCTTTCACAGCTTTGAATAATCAGATTGTTGATATAAAGGATAACGTTGGTATTGGTGAAACAGGGAAGGCATCTCAAAATGGTGATCTGGAGTATATTTCAGAAGGCTTTCCTTTTATGAGAAGCTTACCTCTTGCCATGGATGAAGAAGAATATGCCATGGGTGATGATGGGACTCTGCCTCCGGTAACTATTTCTCCTGACATAGAATCAACTCAAGTAAGTCTTATGACTACTTCAGGTAAAAAACGGAGTCTTTTTGGTCTTGTGAATGGTAATATTTCTGCTAACTCAGACGAAGCAATCAATGGTTCCCAACTTTATGATTTCGGCAACAAGGTTGCTACTTATTTCGGTGGTGGTGCTCGATATACTGAAAAAGACGGCTCATGGACACCTCCAACCTTTAAGGTTATGACGTTTGGTGACGGCGGTGTTGTGATTGACTCGAGAGAGTATCGTGATGTAGCTAGCGCGTTTAATAGTGTACGTCAGAGCATGTTGGCGATCAATACACGTCTTGAGGCTGTTGAACAGAAGGAAACCCCTAGCGTAGCCTCCAATGGATTCCCATGGGACGCAGGAAAAGAAGGGTATGACGCTAGTCATGATGGTAAGCCCAGCAAGATTGTCAATGTAGAGAAGGGTGTTCTTGTAGAAAATTCAACAGACGCCGTGAATGGAGGACAGCTCTGGGAGACGAATGAAAAGGTAGCAGCAGTTGAAACCAAGGTCACAGCAGTTGAAAACAAGGTAACAGAAGTTGAAAACAAGGTAACAGAAGTTGAAAACAAGGTGAATCTTGCGGTTAGCTATGATGTTGATAAAGAAAGCGGAAAGAAAATCAATAGCATCACTCTAAAAGGTGCCGATGACAGTGAACCTGTTTTGATTGCTAATGTTAAAGATGGCGAAATTAAAAACGGCTCTAAGCACGCAGTGAATGGTGGTCAGTTACATGATTATACCGAGGAGCAGATGAAGCTTACTCTTTCTAAAGCGAACAAGTATACGGATGAGAGAATTAATAGTCTTGTCAATGATAGTGTTAACGAGGCGAAATCCTATACCGATATGAAGTTTGACGCACTAAGTTATGATATTACGAATGTGCGCAAAGAGGCAAGGCAAGCAGCAGCGATTGGTTTGGCAGTGTCTAACTTACGTTACTTCGATGATCCAGGATCTGTAAGTGTTTCATTTGGTGGTGGTTTTTGGCGTGGACAATCTGCCTTTGCTATTGGTGCAGGTTATACATCTGAAGATGGCAAGATTCGTTCTAATCTATCAGCGACCAGTGCCGGAGGTCAGTGGGGCGTAGGTGGTGGAATAACTCTGAAATTAAGATAATATCAGAGTATATGAAAAACTACAATTTAAGCGAAGTTTCGCCCTTGTCTCATCAGACAAGGGCGAAATTTTATATTATAGAGAAGTAATATTTTACAGAGAAAGCCATAGAGTAGTATACTTATATAGAGTAGTATACTTATAAAGTCTCATAACAATATATTCTATAGTAAGAATCTTAGTGAGATTTATTTTAATGAGAAGTGAAGCACTTTAACAAAAATTTTACAAATACAGAGTAATACTCTCATATAAATTGATAGAGTGCGTAATCGCACAGTATTTTAAAACTGTACGTTCTATAATTTCATTGATAGAAAATATCCATTGGGGGGATACGTTTAAAAAAGTAAAAATCCCATTTTATTATTTTATTTATTTGCTCTGTACATAGCAGTAGCAATCATGAGGTATGCAACAGCGGCAATTATGAGTAAGACTCATTTTGATCAAAATGGGATACCTCAAACAAACTATGAAACAGAAGCTCTAGACAAGTCTATAATGCATGAAATCTATGAATTTTAAAGTTATAAGGATATTTCACGATTGTATAAATCGGAAAGACTCATTCTGTAAAAATAATTAAATTCATTTTCTTCTTGCTATTTTACTCAACAGTCTATAAAACTATAAAAATAGTCTTTAGTAAGACTCATTCTGGTAAAAACAGAAAAATTTCTCGCAAAGGGAGGTGCGACGGATCATGAAAAAATTACACAACCATCCTCGTTTTATTTTAAAGCTCTTCAAGCTAAAAAATCTAAAACCCGAGAGTATGTCGCTTATCCCTACGATAAAAGCGCAATGATTTCACAACAAATACTCTAAATCATTCGCCGGACAACTTAACCTTTTTCCACAACAATACCTTATAGCCTCTTAAGCATACAAAATGATCTCTTTCACTTTAAAAACTATAAACCGCAGATCTAACAATAGCGTGCAAATATGTCCTCTTCGTATCCGTTCTATCTATTTCCTCCCCCTCAAATTCAGATTTGTTGCAAAAACAGCACTCTTCTTAAAGGCGAAAAAAATCAAAAACCCATTAACCAAATCGCTAATCAACCTTAACCGCAGCCTTGCCGAAATTCTAATTACTTCCGTTCGCCTCTGCGACAAACCTAAACTTTGTAAAGAACAAACAAAACCACACCACAAAATCATCCCTAGCGCTGAAATGTGTTTTTTTTATGTTCTGAATATGTTTTTTTACTTGGAGAATTTGTTATGAAAAAATTATATACCACATCAAAAGCGTCAGTGGTGAATGATTTTAAAAATTCTTGCTCGCTTTATCGATTACTTTTTATTAAAGCGCTTTCATTGGCTTCAGTGATTATCTTTTTATCAAATATTTCTCCTGTTTCTGCTAATACTCAGATTTTTAATAACATATCAAGCGGTTTTAGTGGCGGTACAAATGTGCTTAAAGCCATTCCACCAGCCTATGTTGTTGGCAGTAAATTATATAAAGATAGTGGCTCTGCATTTATAGAGGATGAAGATGCCTTCAAAAATTTAAATCCTAATATTAAGTTTCAAACGCAACTTGCACTTGATACTGCATTTGCGGGTAGGGAAAGTTCTAAGGATGAAGATTCCTTCAGAAATATAAATCCTAATATTAAGTTTCAAACGCAACCTGCACTTGATACTGCACTTACGGGTAAGGAAAGTTCTAAGAAGGAAAGTTCTAAGAATGTAGCGGATGCATTTTCTAGCGTGAAAAGTGCTTTCACAAGTTTAAATCATCAACTTGAACTTGCTGAGATAAAGAATCCCCCTGCTATTGAAGAGAAACAAAATAATCTATCTCAAGGTCATGATCAGCATAAGAATATAGAAGGTTTAATCCGTGGATTAGGTCGGGATGATGAGGAAAGGATGGTAACTGTTGCTCCTAAGTCACCATTAACTATAGTAACTTTTCGGAGTAGTGAAGGTAAAGATCGAGTTCTTAGGGATGTTGCTGCTGGTAGTCTCGCAAAAGGCTCAACCGAGGTGGTAAATGGTTCCCAGATTTATGCAATAAACGAAAGGCTTGGAAACATTCTTGGCGGTGCTTATAGCGTGGACCCAGCGACTGGAATTTGGATACCCGGTCGCCTGAGTGCACCGACCTACCAGAACGGCTTAGTGCCGATCATCGACGATGCCTCTGTAGCTGTTATGGGTGTATCTGTAGGTCAGGGTTTCAAGCGCATTAGTAGAGACATTAGGCATACTCTAAAAGCTTTAGGCGGTGGTGCTGGCTTTGATCCTAAAGTTAAAGATGATTCTGATGCTTGGATTGATCCGACTTACGAAATCTCCAATGTTTCTGAAGATGGTAAAGTGGGAAAGACAAGCTTCAATGATGTTGGTAGTGCATTTGCGGGTCTTGATACGAGTGTTAAGAATGTGAATACGCATCTAGCGAATGAGATCAAAAAGTTTGATGAAAAACTAAGCAATATTACTCAAGCATCTCAAGGTGATTTCTTGTCGTGGGACAAGACTAAAGGCGCCTTTGTGGCCTTGCATGGGGAAAAGGACAGCAAAACAAACAGCAAGATTACATCCCTTGCAAATGGAGACATTACTTCAACCTCAAGCGATGCTGTAGCTGGTAACCAGCTTCATACCCTAGGGAGCAGTGTTGCAAAGTCTTTAGGCGGTGCTGCTAGCTATGAGAATGGCGCTTGGACCGCTCCTCAATTCACGGTTAAGACCTTCAAAGAAGATGGCAGCGTCACAGATGCGACTTATGAAAATGTTGCATCTGCCTTTGCCGGTGTTGGTGATTCATTCGAGAACGTTAAAGATACATTCAAGAATGTTAAGGATGAAATTACTAAAGAGATTGAAAAAGACATCACCCTTGCTCAAGGTGACGCCTTGTTGTGGGACAAGACTACAGGCGCCTTTGTGGCAACGCATGGGGAAAAGGACAGCAAAACCAATAGCAAGATTACATCCCTTGCAAATGGAGACATTACTTCAACTTCAAGCGATGCTGTAGCGGGTAATCAGCTTCATACCCTAGGGAGCAGTGTTGCAAAATCTTTAGGCGGTGCTGCTAGCTATGAGAATGGAGAATGGGTAGCTCCTACATTCAAGGTTAAGACCGTTAATGAATCTGGTACTGAAATTG
>NZ_JBHILV010000031.1:0-8590 GCF_042193505.1 Bartonella sp. TS25HLJMH | reverse complement strand
GGTTTTCGTTCAAGCTTACGGGATTGGATAGCAGAGACAACGTCAACACCATTTGAGATTGCCGAAACTGTTCTTGCCCATTCAGTTGGGAGTTCAGTGACAAAGGCTTATATGCGAACAGACTTTTTAGAACAGCGACATGTTCTCTTGGAACAGTGGGCTGCATTTATATCAGGAGAGGCTTGATAATATGTCTATTGTCGAGTCAGGTATTTAAGAAACACTTAAACGATTAGCGGATAGATTACGATATAATCTCTTTTCCCCCGTTTCAAAAGCGGGGAGGGGATAGGTCATTTTATTGGCAAATTCATCTTATCGAAAAATAACCGATGTCTTTTCTTGGCATTATCTACAAGCTTATCAAATGAAATCACTTCTATATAAGCTTTATAATTCTCGTTATATCCAAAATACCCCATGTTATCACCTGTTATTCTTAAATTCGAGTGTTTGCAACACTCTCTTATACTATCAGTTAAATCACAGATAATATAACAATAACCAGGTATATTAAGAGAGTCTTTTATAGGACGACCATTGTATGTTTGTACATCACCTTCTCTAATTTTTTCTAGATAGTCCAACACTTGTTTAATAGGATCTTTTTCCGTTCCCGATTGTGCATCATCTCTCATTGGGCGTTTAATTTCTATTACAGAAAGAGACGCTAATTTCATGGGCTCTTCATTTGATATTAAAAGAGCTTTGTCGTATACATTTAAGGCACATATATCAGGTCTTTTATCTTCTATAGCACCTGTAATAGGCATTGCTTTCAATGAGATGTCAGAAGCTAAATAATCATGAAAAACTAACTTTTCATCTATCAACCATAAATTACAATTATCCATAGAAATGTCATTGGAATCACACTTCATTGGCATTATGAGTTTGTGAATAACATTTTCTTTAGCGTAACCTTTATCGCTTTTCTTTAAGGCGTTTTCTAAAAGATCTAAGATAACTTTTCTGTGGCATAAGTAACCTATCAGATCGGAGCGATTAAGATCATTTACAGTTTCTACATATGCGCTAACTTTATTTAGGTATTCTTCATAATTTTCGTTTTGTTCAGCTTGCAAAATATCATGACCTTCTTTTAAAGCCTTTTCTTCTAATTTAGTAAGATGTTTATGAAGGAAAAGCTCTAAGCTTTGGTCAGAACTTGAGGGAGAAGCTATGTAGTCATTTTCAGTTAAATGTTTTAGAATTGTACGGTAACGTGGTGATTTTTCAGCTACGAATTTTTCAATTATTTTCTTACTGTTTTGAATGTTTTGCTTTAATTCTTTATCTAAATGTTTTTGAATTTTAGGGAATATAGCTTTCTGTATCATATCAAATGATATCTCTACCTTCTCAAACAACTCTGTAGAATTTTCTTGAATATTAAAGCCTATTCTTTCAGAACGTACTCTTTCATCCAAAAAAGGAGAGCTTACGTAGCAAGAGTAGATAAATTCACCTATATCATCTCGCAGCTTTGCTTGCATACCAGGAATGTTCTGAGATAATACTTTTTCTGTGATAACTCTATTGCCTGCACAAAAAAATAAAATATGATTATCTAAAGGTAAGTTTCTAAATTTAATATGCATAATAGAAAAGTTATAATCTCCAATTTCTATTTCTTCATTAGAAACTGCTTCATGTATGCATTGTTTATATAGATCATTCAACAATATCTTTTCAGAGCCATCTTCAATGGTTATAGAGGGACAACTGCCGTTTCTTGCAAAAAACCAGAGACAATGTTCTAAGAGTGCATTTGCAATAGATTGTAGCTTTTTGGGAATGTTATTTTTATAATCTTTTTTCAGATCTTTTAATTCAACAACAGTTTCTTTTTTTGTACAATTATCTTGAAATTCGCGTAATGCTTTTATACCAAAGTCAGCGTCGAATGAGAATTCACGCCCTTTTAACCCTTCATCTGTTTTATAAATACTTCTGATTTTTATATTATTAAAAGCTTTAAGCCATAAAAGTCGTCCTATACCATGGCAACCTTTTTCTACCTTATAATCTGAGTCTAAAGTTTCAAATGATTGAAAATTATGCTCATTAAAGCCTGTACCATTATCGGTTATTTTAAAACCTACAATTTCTGTTTTGTTTAGTTTTTCAGTGCCTTTAAGTGGTAGTAAAGCTTGCTCTGATCTTATGATTGAGATTGTAATGTGACTTGAGGAAAAATCGTTTCCTGTTTCTTCAATAGAATGAATGGAGTTCACAACTGCTTCAAAAAGAGGTAGTAGAGCATGCGTTTTTGGTAAAGACGTATTTTTTACGCGACCACTTAAATTTGTTCTCATTATCCCCCCCCTGATCTATACAAGACAAGCAATCGTGTTGTTTAACAAAAATCTGACTTCTTTCCCGTCTTTAAAGGACGAAAATTCCGAAGTTTGTCGCATTAAGTATACGTCATTAGAATCGTAAAATCCATAAAACAAGCTAATTCAAGGGCTAATTTTTGAAATCCACTGTTTTAAATGGGCGAAGACATTCTCTATCGCCTCCATGAGACGAGAAAAATTAAGAATTCATTTTCTAAAGAATTTCGCGCGTCTCAGAGTATGTTTAGAGTCGGATATTTGGTTTTTGTGTAAAAATACTTACAAACGCATCCATAATACGTGAAAAATCAAGCGCTAATAAGAGTATAATGAGTACAATCCATTTCGTATAACGAGACATCACTTTTACACTTTTGTAGGTCATGATGATTTCTTGAAGTATTTCTTTTTCTGCTTCTGTAAGCTCTATATCGTCTTGTGTTTTTTTTCTAGCCATGTTTCCACCCACACACGCGTTCACCTAGATTATTGTGCTTTAAGATCTCTCTTGCTAAATTGGAACTGATGGCGTTCAGATCTTTCTTGTCTAAATAAATTGGCAACCAGCCAACACAAGAAGAAGCATATTTATTTGTCGCGCAACCAGTCAGAGAGAGCAGCACGCACATCAGCATCACTTTTTTGATTAACTTCACTTTCCACCTCCAGACGTGTTGTGGCTGCTTTTAAAGCTTTTTCTGTTTGCTTTTTCTGTTCACTCTTTTTCCCAAGAGTAAATGCTCTTGCTAATGCAATAAAAAAAGCGGCTAAAGCCGCACCTGTAACCATCAGATTTCTTTTCATCCATAAGATCATAGGCGGTGCTCCTGAAAGCGTTTAGCAACAAAGAAAATGCCAGTACATGCGGCTAAAACCATAATGGTTGCCAAAGCCCATTGGATGGGGCCATTGCCTGCTAACAAACCACCAAGCCCAGAAAAAGAACCAATAATCGGTGCAAGCGCTTCTGCTTTGAGAAACCCTGTTGGTTGTTTCATTTCTACTGTTTGATAATTGGAGGAAACATAAGCCCCTTTTGCCCATAGCCCTGTTTCTGCTGCGCGCCGGTGTGCTAGACCTTCAAGACGCTTCCCGCCTGCTTTGGTCCATTTCTGTAGCTCTGCAGGGACAGCTTCATATTCACCTTGATTGAGTTTTTTTAACAGTGTCGAGTTACAAAAGGCTCCTGTTCCTACATTATAGCAAAAGGACACTAACGCCGCGAATTGTTCATCTGTTAATGAAACCGTAACAGCGCGTTCAACGGCATTTTCAAATTGTCTTAAGTCTTGGCAAAGAAGTTCTTCTGCTTGCTTTTCAGTGATTGTCATGCCTTTATGAACAAAAGGTTTTCCAGCACTGTTTGTATGTCCATAACCTATTGTCCACATCCCAATGGCATCTTTATAGGCGTTCAAACGCAAACCTTCCCATTGTTTGATAAGTGCTAGTCCTTCTGATGATATTTTTCGCATATGATTCTCCATAAAAAAAGCCCCACACAAGGTGGGGATGAGTGAATATTAAAAATTGCAATTATTGCCTTTTATTAAAAATCTCGTTTCATGTAACTTTTTTCTGTGTTATACGTTACATGAAACATAATGGAGATTTTATTATGGGTACAATGCACGTTAATGAACGGGTTCAAAAACATCGCAATGCGCAAAGAAAAGCAGGTTTGCGCTTAATGCAGATTTGGGTTCCAGATACACGTCAGCCAAATTTTGAAGAAGAGTGTCATCGCCAATGTCGCTTAGTAGCAAAAATGGATAAAGCTGATACATCTATACAATTGTTTATGGACCAATCTTTAATGGATGTTGATGGCTGGACAGAATAATGCGTGGATCTCTCGTCACAATAGCTATGCAAGGCGATTTTGGTAAACCAAGACCTGCGTTAATCATTCAAGCTAATCAATTTAGTGAGCATACAAGTGTAACGGTTTTACCAATTACAAGTACACTTGTTGATGCGCCATTACTCCGCATTACGATTCAGCCAAACACAAAAAATGGCTTACAAAAACCTTCGCAAGTAATGATTGATAAGATTATGACGGTAAGATGTGAAAAAGTTAGTCCAGCTTTCGGCTCCATTCATGCAGATAAAATGGTAGAAATTGAACGCTGTTTAGCTGTATTTTTAGGAATAGTAAAATAAAAATAGTATTTCTTTTTATCATCATAAAATAGCTTTGTTTATCTATCCTCTTCATCCATATGGATGACGCCTTCGCCTTCGTCACATGCGTTTGGTGGGGCGTTTGGATCAAGGGTGTCGTCTTTGTCTGGTGTTGTGTTTGCAACGTTTCCAGCCGCATCTTCTTGCGCTTCATCAAAAAGTTCGCATTCTATTTTTGTGGTGTAACCACCCGTTTTATCAAGTTTGTGCTTAACGCTTTTGATACGCCATTCTGCTGGAATATAGGGGCGGAAAGGGGGCTCTTGAACAAGCTTTGCTTCTGCTTGCACAAAGGGATCACCACCAATATCACATGAGAAAGAAGATTTACCGCGTGATGACTTATTGCGATAAGCAGCAATGGCCGCAACAGCCTCTGATTGGTTATGGTAGGTATATTTGAGTTCATGAAACGGCGGTTTTCCAACTTTAACTTCTTTTTTTTCACCACTGCGGATATCATAATAGGTTGCAAGAACACCACCTTTTTTCTCTTTGTCTTCCTCTTCTTTATCAGGGGTTGTTTCTGCTTTTTCCGATTCAGATGATGAGGGTGCTGCTCGATCACTGTCATCCATATGGATAAAGTTTTCATCATCATCAATCTCTTCTGGTTCTCGTGCATCAGCAGCGGCTTTTTGGTCGTCCCCCACATCTGTTTCTAAGCCATTGGCTGCACCTGCTTCATCCCGTGCGCTGTATTTAAAATCCCAAGAGGTGCAATATTTCTCATGAATAACAACAATAGGGAGTGTTTCACCGGTGATGGCTTTGCCTTCACCCCGTTTGGCGAGCACAAGTTTGCCATCAACGGGCTTTGCTACCGCATCATAGTCTTCTGCAAGGCGTGTAGCAAAAGCCATATCGCTTTCAGCCGTTTGGTCAATGTGACGCACAACGATTTTTGCAAGAGAAGGATCAACCTTTGGTGTATAGCCATTACGCTCTGCTATCTCTTGAACAATACTGCCAAGGGTTTGCTGGTGATAGGATTGGCTTTTGGGGGTTCTATAAGATGTGTTCATTGATGCGGCGTGCCCTGTAACACTTAAGCTTTGTGGTGGGCTGCTTACAGAGATTTCGTCTATCAGATAGGATCCCATATCGCGGTTTTTCCCGCCTTCATAGCCAAGTGTTATGGAAATAACTGTCCCGATAAGAGGAATATCAAGAAAGCCGTTATCACTGTCGCGTGCGCGGTCATCAAGCTCTATAGTGATACGATCACTTTTGTTTTCTGCTTCATCGGTAATTTCAATTGATAAAACATAATCCATGAGCGTTTTGGTGATGTCTTCTCCATTTGCTAGAACCATGCAAAAAGGTTTCATGATTGACTGCCCCAAATTCTAATCACCGGTGTGGCTTTCGGATAGGGGAGGGTTGGTAAGAGTATCGTGATACCTGCTTTTAAAATGGGTCCATAGTCTGCAAGCCCCAAATTCGCTGCATAGACGCGTTCAACAGCAAGTGCTTGTTGACCTTTGGCATAGTATTTCCAGCAAATGGCATCCACCATATCGCCATCTTTTGTCACGTAAAGATCACTCATAGGTCTTCACCATACTCTCTCAACTTTATCGTAAATTCTTGTTTTTTGGGGGTGCCGTTATGATGAAAAATGCTTTGTTTTTCCTCTACGGAAAGAATGACAAATTTTCCTAAGATTTTGCCTTGACCGGTCACAAGAATGTGAGGTCCCATATGCGCTATTTGTCGCAAATATTCGAGCTGTCTGTGGCCACCTTTGAAATCTGGATAAATCACGCCTGCTAAAGAAAACTCCGCATTTGCAACAGCTGGCAATTGAAGAGCTGCCTTTCGTCCCAATCGCCCTTGCTCTACCCATGGAACCCCATAAGACATATCAAGTGTTTGATAAGCTGCTGTTTCAATTGAAAAAATAAAACCACCCAAAGCTAACATCATGGTATTTAATCCGAAAGGCTAGAGGCTATGGCTAAACGTTGCTGTTTTGCATAGCGTTCAAGTGCTTGATTGACAGCGTCTCTGATTTCGTCCTTGAGACCATTTGGTACTGAAATATTTAGATTTGTAATGGTTACACGGGCGTCTACTTCAACGGGTTTATGAACCGTAATGGGCTTTGGAGCTTTAAAGGCACCCACTTTATTTGTTGCCTGCATTTGTCCTGTTTCAACGACACTTGTATTAAAACCACTTTTTCCTTTTCCATATGGGTTATTGGGAACAATTGCTGTGCCAACCATTCTCTTTGCGCGTGCATTGGTTGCATCGGTAAAGGTTTTAATCGTTTGGGTTGAAGTTTTGTTGATTGTAGCCTTAAATTCCGACTTTTTCCCTCCCCAGCTGGGTATCCAGCTGGTTAATTTATTCATCATATTACCAAATCCGTTATACAGATTATCCCATTGGCTTTTAATGCCGTCCCATAAGCTACTAATGAGATGAGCACCTGCCTCCATTAAATCGACGCCAAACAACCATTTAATGAGTTCATTGATTTTTGTCGCAATCCAATAGAGTGGTGAAAAGTTTTTAAAGAGCGTAAAGAGGTTATTGAAAACGTTACTACATAAGCTGTAAAAAGAATCCCACAAGTTGCTTATGAAGCTTACTACCGTATCCCAATTTTTATAGAGCAGATATCCAGCTCCAACAAGTGCCGTAATACCACCAAGTATCCAACCGATAGGAGTGGTCATGATTGCGATACCAAGCGATATAAAAGCAGAACCAACGGCAGTTATTGCCGAAATCAGTGTTCCTACAAGAGTTAAAGCAAGACTGGCAACTGCAGAAGCAGCTGAGGCTAATGCTGAAAGCAGTGATCTTCCCAGAGTAGCAGAAAATCTAATAAAAGCTTTATCTGCTGCGATTATTTTTGAGAGCAGGGATTTTCCAAGATTTGCAGCCAGACCGGTAATTTTAGAACCAACGGAAGTGAAGGCTGAAAGCACTGGTCCTGAAAGAGCGAAAGCAAGCCTGATAAAAACTGCGCTTACTATGGCTAGTGATGTAAGCAGCCAGCCCTTGATTTTGTCCCAATTTTTATAAAGCAGATATCCAGCTCCAACAAGTGCCGTGATACCGCCAATTAGCCAACCGATAGGTGTCGTCATTATAGTATAGCCAAGTGTGACAAACGCTGCTCCCGCTGCGGCTAATGCGGCAATGAGTGGACCAAAAATGAATGAACCAAGTGCTACAAGTCCTACCTTAAAGAGGGTTATTTCACCAATTAGAGGTTCTAGCCATTGGAACCATCCTTTAATCCTCTCTGTGAGATCACTGATACCTTTTCTTAAATCAGAGGTAGGATTAAGCAAATCATTAAAGACTTTTCTTAAGGTTTTCGCCCAGCTCGCAACGGTTGTTTGAATGAGGTCGCGGTTTTCATCAATCAACTTTGAAAAACCGTCAATCATATCATTAATCACGGGCATGAAACGGGCGCCAATAAAGCTCGCGATACCGCCTATTTTTTTCTTAAAGGCTCCCATTTTGTCACTTAAGTCCGCTGCATAGCGTGCGACATCAGCACCTATGAGCCATTTTCCTTTTCGCGCCTTTGCAAACAGCTCTTTGATAGGCGCCATTCCTTGCGCAAGCATGGCGGCCATTTCCTTGCCATCACCACCAAACAGCAGGGCAGCAATATGCTGTCTTTGTGCTTGATTTTTCATCTTACTCATCTTGTCGGTAATTTCTTCCAACAAAGCCGAATTTGATTTGAGTTTTCCAGAAGCGTTTTTGACAGAAATGCCAAGCGCCTCAAACCCCATAATGCCTCTTTTTTGTCCAGCATAGGCTTGTGCTGAACGCCTATTTAAAACCGCTAAGGATTGTTGAAAAAGTTCGGCAGAAGTGCCTGAATTATCGGCTGCATCACCCCATAATTGAAGTGATGCAACACTCATATTTAAATGGTGTGATGCGTGATAAAGACTATCTCCCAGATGCATGGTTTTCATGGTGAGGGCAGCTACACTTGCCACAAGACCACCACCAGCAAGCCCTAAGACACCGGTAAAGACCGAAGCACGGCTTGCCGCCACTCCAAGAGCACTTTGAACGCC
>NZ_JBHILV010000030.1:0-8793 GCF_042193505.1 Bartonella sp. TS25HLJMH | reverse complement strand
GTGCAAGAGAATGGTTTTGATTGATTCAAGATAAACAGGTTTGAAATGAGAGAATCTTATGTTATTCGGGACTCTCACTCAACATACAAAACAGTGAATTATCATTATAAATCAATATCTTGTACGATGATTACGGGGTTTAATGTGGATTTACGTCCTTTTGGTAGAGGATAATGGCAAAAGTCTTTTTGACCAGTTCTTGGGATATGGAGCGTATAGCGCCTTATCTTGAAGAAATCATTGCATCTTTTAATGAGTATGTAGAGCGTTTCAAACATGAAATTACGTTGCAAGAACTCATTGAATCTATTTGCATGGGCGAGAAACAGTTATGGCTTGTTTTGGATGATGAAGAGCGATTTTTAGCGGTAGTCACGACCCAGATACAACAGACAGTTTTAGGAAAGAAACGCGCGCTCATTTGTGAATGTAGTGGGACGGGCGTTCTTGATCAAGTTGACAATTTGCAAGTTGCAGAGGATTGGGCGCGTGAGAATGGCGCTTTTGAAATGGAGATCTTGGGTCGTTTGGGTTGGAAACGTGCATTGGACAAGCAAGGTTACAGCATAGATATGCTTTATTACAGGAAGGAATTGTGAAATGGGGAGCAAGACACCAGCAACAACAGAACAAAAGCAGGTACAGACAAGCGCCCCTCCTGCTTGGATGGAGAATGTATTTAAGCGTGGGGGTAGGGATGCGTATCAAATGTATGACACAGGGATTGGGGGTAATGTGTATGGGGGACCTCGTATTGCCCCGTTAAGTGATCAAACGCGCTATGGCATTAGTGGTCTTGGCAGTATTCCTCATCATTATCAAAATCGCTCTTTGATGAATACAATCTATAATCCAACGTCGGCAGCCATGAATCTTAGACATATGGCTTCTGGTGGTATGGTTGGACAGAATCCGTCTTTTAATGCCGCCCTTCAAAATAGCTTAGACCGTGTAAGAGATACGATTAACAGCTCTTTTGCAGGTGCGGGTCGTTATGGGTCCGGTGCACATGCAGGTGTATTGGCAAATGAACTTGGTGCTTTGTCCACAAGTGCTATGGCAGATCAATATAATCGTGATGCGGACCGCATGATGCAAGCGAATTCACTGATAGACCAAGCCAATCAAAATCAGTTGGGAGCCTCAAATAACTTCTTACAGGGTTATGGCAATGCCTATTCCAATGCCATACAGGGGGGAGGTGTGCTTGATAATTACAATCAGAGAGTTGTTGATGCTAATCGTGAACGTTGGCTAGAGCAAGACAATAGCGGTTGGAATAAGTTGAATATGCTTATGAACGCCGGTCATGGCTTTGCAAGGAATTACGGCACGACGACGAATAATAATACAGCCTCTATGATGCAAGGCAATAACCCATGGAAAAATGTAGGGGCTATAGGTTCTCTGGCACTTCAAGCAGCACCGATGGCTTTTGGTTATATGGCAGGTGGTCCAATGGGAGCAGCGTTGGCAGGAGGAGCATCCAAGTTTTTTTTAGATTACATGAATCAAAAGTGAGCTCTGTAGAATAATTAAAGAATAGTTTTGTAGGAGAGTGTGATGGTTGCACCGATAATACCAATGGCTTTAGTAGCAGGAGCGAGATTTGCACCGCATATTATGAGATATCTTTATCCCAGAGTGGCTCCAAAAGCGATTACAGGGGCGCAAAGATTTGGACAATTCATGAAAGCAAATCCAAAGAGTGCCATAGCTACTGGAGGGGCAATGACTCTTGCCCCTTTGATGGCACCAGAGGAAGTACATGCTCCAAACAACCCCTATTTACAGAATATGCAGCAGCCATATGGACCATTTATGCCCTATACGGCTCCTAAAACGGAAATGCCTTTAGGAGTTGATCAACAGCCATCTATGCCAAATGCACTAGAGAGTACTCCACAAGAACTTAAACTTCATGTTAATGAACAAACGCAACCATTAGCACCCGCATCTCCAACACCGACTCCTGAACCAACAGATGCAGAGAAATTTTTACAGTCCAATACTTATAAGTTTTTTCAATCAGATGCGTATCAGAAGCTCAAAGATCTTTTTGCAGGTATGTCGGCAGCACCCACAGATGGTTCTGGATGGGATGCGCTAGCAAGTGGTGTGAAGCATCTTAATGAAGGAGATAAACAAAGAGAGCAGATTAACCAGACCGTCGAGTATCTAAAGTCCAAAGGCTACAGTGATGAAGAAGCACGGTTCATTGCTGGGAATAAAGATGCGTTGAATGCTTTTCTATTACAAAAAGTGAACGGCGGTTATGATGCTAGATCTAAAGAAGAATTGGACCGCCTACGAGAAACGATAGAGCTTAAAAATAGAGAAACTATCAGTAATAATACACTCCATGACATTGAACGTTTTATGAACTATATAGAAGAAAATGGTGAATGGGCTACAGGTAATGCGGCTAGTATACAAGCTCAGTTGGGTGTTCCTCAACACCGTGATATGAGTTCACTGCTTGATTCCATTAAAAATCGTATAGGTATTGATCGTTTAGAAGCGATGAGACAGTATTCGCGTAATGGCGCCTCAGGTTTTGGAAATCTCACAGAAAGAGAACTTGATATCTTAAAGAGCTATTTAGGAGAGATAAAGTACAACTTGGGTCATAAAGAGCTCTTGTTTAGGTTGAAAAAAATCCATGAAATTTTGGGTAAGATGAAATCAGACGTATTGTCTTTGCTAGAAAACCGTCACGTTGCATTAACGCAAGAGAATGTTGATAAGGTTACATCACAGCCGCATTCTAAAGCTCCACAGCAAGAACATAGTAATCAGTTACCAAAAATGAGTTTAGAAGAGGCATCTATTAAGGATAACGTGCCTTATTTTATAGATAGTTCCAGTGGTAAAATTCTTGTTAAGGAGAAATAGTAATGGACCCTTATAAAGCTTCTGGTGAGATTAATTCTCAATATGTATACTCTAAGAATGGAACGCGTTTCCGCGTAGTTGAAGACCCTGATGAAATTGAAAAAATTATAAGATCACATGCTAACACTTTTCCTTCGTCCTCTTCTCAATATGTATATTCTAAAAATGGAACGCGTTTTCGCGTAGTTGAAGACCCGTCTGAGATTGCAAAGCTATCTAATTCTTTTTCTGAAAGTCAACAAAGTACAGTAGATCAATCAAGTACACCAGATTCTTCTCCACTTGATGGGCAAGGATTGGAGCAAGACGCGTGCGGCTTGGAGCCACCTTATATCTGGTCTCACGGCAGGTTATAGTGATGAGATACAAGCGGCGAATGAAGCGGGTTTTACGGATTATTGGAGCGGTGATAAACGAGCAGAAGAAATCTATAATAGAAGAGTAGCTAAGGAGCGCGCTTACCAAAAAGCCTTGGAAGAGAAACATCCATGGTTGTCTTCTGGTGCTTATATTGCTGGTTCGATTTTACCAACATTAGCATCTTTGGGTATTCCCGCATTAAATTTTTTGCGAGCAGGTTCGACTTTAGGAGGTTTAGGTAGGGGAGCTTTTGTTGGGGCAGGTTCTGGAGCTTTACACGGTTCTGGTACAGGAGAAGGTTACAATGATACGGTGAATTCGGCGTTAGCTGGTGGTGTTGGTGGGGCAGTTTTGACGCCGGTTGCTGCTTTAGGAGGTATAGGTATTTCTAAGGCAGTTCGTAGTTTAGGAAATGCTTTAAAATCACCTCCACTTGTAAGGAATTATTTTAATCCCGCTCATAAAGAGGTTTCCAATAAGGCTTTGCGAGAAGTTGCCAAGCAACTTTACGATAATAAAACCCAAAAGATCACGGAACGTCTTAGCTCAGAACCTCAGGAAGTATTTTTGACAGATATTAATGAAAAACTACGACAGACTTTGTGGAATGCGTCTAAAACAAATGAAGATGTTTATAATCTCTTGAAACAAGCGCATGAGAAAAGATTGGGAGGTTCTGTTCAACGTCTTGATGATATGATGGAGCAGACAATTGTTCCATACCAGCATAGCGATACTTTAAGCAGGACGCTTAAACAGCAAGGGAAAGAAGCGCATGATCATCTTTATGAACAAGCAAGGCAAACGCCGATAGGACGAGAGTATTATCCGGCTCTTAATAAACTTTTTGAAAATAAAGGGTTTCAAAAAGCTCTTAAAGAAGCTGTCAATACTTTAGAGGAACACCCTCTCAGTATAAATCCTAGAAGGTTTTATGATAGAAGATTTAGCAGTATAACCTATAAACCTACGATAGAGTTATTAGATCAAACTAAGCAGTCTCTTGATGATTTAATCGAAAAAAGTAAGAAACATGGCGATAACCAAAAGATTTTAGGATACGAAGTCCTCAAACAAAATTTGGTAAAAATAATGGACGAAATCTCTCCTACGTACAAAGCAGCACGCGGTAGTGCGGCAAAATTCAAAAACTTTGCAGATAGCTTTGAGGAAGGTAGGCAAGCTCTTGGAACAAAGCTTGAAAAGAGTTTTGAAAGGGATGCAGTTCAGGAAAATCTTTCTAAAGGGAATTGGACAAAACAAAATAATACCTATCAGATGGGCATGAGAGATGCATTAGATGATTTACTCAGAAAAAATGATGACCCTATTAATGAATTTTCTAAACTTTTAAAACAAAATCTTGCATCTGAGAATCTTAAAAGGATGATAGGACCGGAACGGTTTTCTACTTTTAAAAAGGCAGTAGATCAGGAGCAATTCTATTCTGATGCAGCAAAAGAGGGTTTTAGCAAATTTGAAGGCATTCCTAAGATTTCTCTTTTTGATGGAGTTCGTGTACCACATAGTATTCCTGATATACCAGCTCAAGGCTTAAAATTAGCACGAAACATATTTTTTCATCCGAATGCACCAGAGGCGCTACGAGCAAAACGAGAGCTAGAGCGCGGTATAGCGAAATTAGCAACTTTTGGCGTTAAAGGAATGGAGCGCAATGAAATTGCCAAATTGATTCAAAGTGCTTTGAAGTGGCATAAAGCCGGTGTGATAACGGATGAAGGCTTGAAGATTGTTTCTAGAGCTGTAGCAAAAGGGTTAGGTCCTAGTGCTTCAATAGAGTATGCGAAATGACCCGTTATAGTCCTTCTGTTAATCAAGCGATACGGCAAACGGCAGCACGTTATGGTTTGCCAGAGAGTTATTTGTACCGTGTTGCGCAAGTGGAAAGTGGAGGCAATCCGAATGCAAGGAATCCTCGTTCCTCTGCTGGTGGGTTGTATCAATTTATCGATAGCACCGCCAAACAATATGGTTTGCAGAATAGATTTGACCCCATGCAAGCGGCAGATGCCATGGGGCGGTTGACACTTGATAATCGCAATCATTTAAGCCGCCTTTTGGGAAGAGCGCCTAGTGAAGCGGAATTGTATTTAGCACATCAACAAGGGGCAGGGGGAGCAGCGCGTCTTTTGCAAAATCCCCATGCCAATGCGGCGCAAATTGTTGGCAGCAATGCGGTTGGCTTGAATGGTGGTAACAACGCTATGCGTGCAAGTGATTTTGTCAACCGTGTATTACAGATGTATGGGGGGCAGCCTTATAGAGCAAGCCCTGTAGCGCAGGGTGGCATTAGAAATAGAGACAACTTGCTCGAGGTTTTAAGGGCATTATTAGCATCACAAGAAGAAGCTTCGGAAGAAGAAGAGAGTGATGATGATAATCCTTTGATGACGCAATTCATGCGGGCGTTTTACGGACCGTTTTACCAGAATTAGGATTTATGAGAGATGTCAACGATTTATGATTGGTCGCTTAGAGCGGCGGATAATACGCGCGTGGATGATTTGATTGATTGGTCAGAGGGACAGCATCCTAGCAGTGTGAACACGAGCGCTCGTGTGATGATGCAGCGCGTAAAGGAATACTTGTCAGATACGGGTGGAGCGCTTGAAGGCATTGTTACAAATGATCATGTCCAACAAACGAGTGTGATAAGACTTGCAAGCACCTCACAGTTTTTAGAGTATAAGAATGGTATCGTTTTGCGCTTTATGGCGACGGGTAAGAATGTTGGAGCGACCACGATTGTCTTAAACACTTTAGATGGCAAGCCGGTTTATAAGGCGACAGAATTAGGCATCAGTGCATTATCGGGAGGGGAAATCCAACAAGGGTGCATTTATACATTGGTTTATAATGGAGATCATTGGCATCTTGTTAATCCTACCTCTATCCCTTTAGAAGAAGAAAGCAGTCTTTATCCCACGGGTTTTATAGGAACGTTTGGAATGCGTGGGATTCCAAAGGATTGGTTAATTTGCGATGGGAAGGCTTATTTGCGTCGTGATTATCGTGATTTATTTGAGACGATAGGAACGGTTTGGGGAGAGGGGGATGGCGTTGAGACGTTTAATGTTCCCGATTTTCGAGGGATGTTTTTACGGGGTGTTGATGGAGGGCGCAATATTGATAAGGGGCGTTCTTTTGCAAGTGTGCAAACAGATTTAATCGAGTCTCACCAACATCAAGGACAGAGCCTTTCGATGTCTCATTTTACCAGCAACGAAAACTTTTGGGATGGGAATACGACGGATGTATTGGGCTATCGTCTAGGCTTGTTTGGGGGGAGCTCTCTAGCGAATTTTATGGGCATAGAGCGTGAGAATTTAGGAGGCTACATTGTAAGTTCTCATACTTTTGATGAAAGCCCAGAGGTTGTTTTGGAGAGCACTGGTGAAGGCGAGACGCGTCCAGTAAATGTGAGTGTTCTGTTTGCGATTAAGTCATGAGGTTAAAATGTCGACAATTTATGATTGGTCTTTAAATGCCTCCTTGAATGCCTATTGTGATGATTTAATAGATTGGTCAAAAGGACAACGTCCTAGCAGCGTGAATAACAGCGCCCGTGTGATGATGCAGCGGGTGCGTGAATATTTATCCGATACGAGTGGTGTGATTGAAAGCACTTTTACGGTTGATGCTGAACAGCAGACGACGTTGATAAGACTTCAAAGTAAATCGCATTTTTTGAAATATAAGAATGGGATATCAGTTTGTTTTAAAGCGAAGGATAAGAATGTTGGGGAAACCGCAATTGCCTTGAATGATTTAGCCGCTAAACCTGTTTATAAGGCGACGGAATTAGGCATTCGTGCATTATCTGGAGGCGAGCTTCAAAGGGGGTGCATTTATATCTTGGTTTATAGGGATCATGCTTGGCAAGTTTTAAATCCTACGCCTTTCTCTTTATCACAAGAGCCGGTTATCCCCGTTTATCCTCCAGGGACGATAGGAATTTTTGGGATGCAAGTTTTGCCAGATGGCTGGTTATCCTGTGATGGGAAGGCTTATTTGCGCAGTGATTATCCTGCTCTTTATGAAGCGATAGGGATCAGGTGGGGTGGCGCTGATAGTTGGACGAAGTTTAATGTTCCCGATTTGCGTGGTGTTTTTTTACGAGGTGTTGATGATGACCGCGAGATAGACCGCTTTCGTTATCTTGGCACTTTACAAAATGATGCTATGAGAAAGCATGACCATGGGGGTCAATCCTTTACGATTTTGAATGATGAAAATCAGGAGGAGAGTTGGCATGGTGATATGACGATCATCTGGGGGTATGTGTTGAATGACCAGCAAAGGTTGAAGCTTGCTGAACGTTTGGGTGTGAGGGCAGAGGATATACGCGTGCATCATAAGCTCGCCTTTCCCCATTCCCACCTTCATATGCGTGATGTTGCGTTAGCAAGTTCAGGTGTAAGTGAGACGCGCCCGATTAATATGAGTGTTGTGTTTGGAATCAAGACGTGAGGTTCATATGTCGACGATTTATGATTGGTCTTTAACGGCATCTGAGAATGGTGGTGCTGATGCTTTGATTAATTGGTCAGAGGGACAGCATCCTAACACGGTCAATAATAGCGCCCGTTTTATGATGCAAAGGATAAGTGAGTATTTATGGGATACGGGTGGAGCGCTTGAAGGCATTGTTACGGTTGATAATAACCAAAAGACGAGCGTGATAAGGCTTCTAAGCCAATCGGCATTTTTAGAGTATAAGAATGGCATATCGGTTTGTTTTAAAGCGAAGGGCAAGAATGTTGGGGCGACAAAAATTGCTTTGAATCATTTAGTTGGCAAACCTGTTTATAAGGCGACAGAAACCGGTTTATTAGCCTTATCGGGAGGAGAGATACAAGATGGTTGTCTTTATACAGTCATGTATGATGAAGAGCTTTCGGGGTGGCAAGTTCTCAATCCGACAAGGGGTAAAGTTTCTCCCTTAAAACGCTTACCCTCCGGTCTGATAGGACCGTTTGCAATGGAACGCTTGCCGGATGGTTGGTTGCCATGTGATGGAAGTTCTTATTCACGGTATGTTTATTGGGATTTATTTTGTGTCATAGGAACGACGTGGGGAGAAGGGGATGGCGTTGAGACGTTTAGTGTTCCTGATTTTCGGGGGATGTTTTTACGGGGCATGGATTATGAACGCAATCTAGACCCTTGGCGTTCTTTTGCAAGTATACAACCCTGTTCTTTGAAAGTGCACGAACATTTTATAGGTCCAGCGTCATCAGAAGGTCTTTCTTCTCGTAAAAAACGGGATGTTTCTTCTTCTGAAGGTCACTTGCAAAGGCGAAAGAGAGCTATAGACGAAGAGTGTGTAGGTTTGAGTGGGGATAGCTTAAAAAAATGTCATGAAGAATTTGACCGAATAGTGGGCATTTCCAAGCCTCAAGAGGTTCCATTTTGGTTTACAGAAAAAGACAAGCCGCCGCGCTTACCTTGGTTTATCAGGAGCCCCTTTGCTAATTTTTTATATTATTCAACGCCTATAACAGAAGGTCTGAATGA